>JAHCSU010000258.1 GCA_023522315.1 Nostoc sp. CCCryo 231-06 | reverse complement strand
GCTTTGGCGGGGTGGGGTTCTTAGGGTTTAATAAGTAATCAAGCGGACATGATATAAATCGGCGGGGAAAAAAGGTTTTTCCTAGGGGCGTACATCTCTACGCCTCTATCAGCAGGTTCATTTTGTTGGAAATATTTTTGAAGCAGAAAATTTGATGCGATCGCTAGCCAATTAAAACTTATAAAAACCACATTTTATTTTTTTAATACTATCAATAAATAATTTATTACACAAAATGCAAATATTTAATAAATTAAATATTAATTTATCCATAAACTTATTTTAATCATTTCTTTTATTTAACTTATTTTTTTCTTAATCTTTTAATGGAAATATCTTTATTGCTAGCTAAGTTATCTCATAACTACTATCAGCATTAAATCGTGAATCTCAGTCTTCCACACTCATTACTCACTAATACAGATTAGGAGTTGAGATTCTATTATCATTTTTCAAAGTTTTGATAACTCTGAAAAAATGCATTTTTTGTAAATGTATTCTCGGCGTTAAAACAAAACAGGACTTAACTGGCTTGCCAAAACTATATTTTTGCAATTCTGAAATTTACCAGTAATTCCGATTTGTAGCCTGAGTTAATGATTTATTTTTCCCACAAGTAATGAGAGAACTTCAAAAACTTGTGATGCAGTTAAATCCAAATACCCAACCAACATTCTAAACTATGGCAATTAAGTTAGTCGGCTTTGCTTCTTTACCTGCTGATACCTTTAGTGATGGGCCAGCTTCTGGTGCAGATGTTTCAGCAAATGGCAGAACCGGGCCTTTCCCAGGACAGCCAATACAAGGCTTTAGCGGTGTTCAATTTGCTAACAGCAACTCTTTGTACTTCCTGTCAGATAACGGTTACGGTAGCAAAGATAATAGTGCAGATTTTCTGCTGCGGATCAATCGTGTAGACCCGAATTTTAAGGGAACAGAGAATGGAGACGGCAGCGTTAAAGTTTTAGACTACATCCAACTGTCTGACCCTAACAACAAAGTTCCTTTCCAAATTGTAAATGAGGGAACTACTGGAAGATTACTAACTGGTGCAGATTTTGATCTAGAGTCATTCGTCTTTGATAAAGACGGGACAATCTGGGTTGGAGAGGAGTTTGGCCCCTATCTACTACATTTTGATGCCACTGGTAAGTTGTTAGAAGCTCCGATCGCTACACCCGACCAATTCAAAACTTTAAATGGAGAAGCACCTAAAGTAATTGGCCACAGAGGTGCAAGTGGGGATCTTCCAGAACATACCTTACAGGCATACATACGAGCAATTGCAGATGGTGCTGACTTTATTGAGCCAGACTTAGTAGTTACAAAAGATGGTGTATTAATTGCTCGTCATGAGCCTGCTTTGGCAATTTTAAATGCTGATGGCAGCGTCAATTTAAGCAATACAACCACAGACGTTTACGATATTAGCAAATATCCACAGTTTGCCGATCGCAAGAAAACAGTCAGTCTAGATGGCAACACAATTACAGGTTGGTTCGCTGAAGACTTTACTTTAGAAGAAATCAAGACTTTAGGGGCGATACAGCGTCTACCTTTCCGTGACCAATCTTTCAATGGTCAATTTGAAATTCCCACTCTCGCCGAAATCATCGACTTGGTTAAAGAGGTAGAAGCCCAGACAGGTAAAAAGATTGGTATCTACCCAGAAACGAAGCATCCCACCTATTTTGCCGAAGAAGCCACTTATGTAGGTACGACAGAGAAAATTAACAGAAACATCAGCGATATACTGATCGATACACTCAAGGCAAATAACTTTACTGACCCCAGTCGCATCTTTATCCAGTCCTTTGAAGTATCTAACCTCAAAGAACTGCATGATAGCATTATGCCTGCGGCAGGGGTTGATATTCCACTTGTCCAACTTTTAGATGCCAGTAACATTGACATCAACGGCAAAATTATCGAGAGTCAGCCTTATGATTTGAAAGTCAGTGGTGACAGTCGCACTTATGGCGACTTGCGAACTCCAGAAGGTTTGGCTGAAGTTGCCGCCTATGCCGATGGCATTGGCCCTTGGAAGCGGATGATTGTTAGCGTCAAAGGTACTGATGCTAATGGTGATGGCAACGCTGATGATGTGAATGGGGATGGAACAGTAAATGATGCTGATAAGACTACGT
>JAHCSU010000257.1 GCA_023522315.1 Nostoc sp. CCCryo 231-06 | reverse complement strand
TTTGCGCCAAGAACTGCGGGAAATGGTCGAAGAGAACGTGCAAATTAAGTTTGTGGGAAATTTGCAAGACCTGCCACGATCGCTCCAACAAGAAATATCCCGTTCAATGGAAGCAACCAAGGATAATGGTGGTATCCGGTTTTCAGTAGCAACTAATTATGGCGGACGACAGGAGATTTTACAAGCTTGTCAGGCGATCGCAAAACAAGTCCAGCAAGGTCTGCTACAACCCGATGAAATTAATGAACAGGTCTTTGAAAGCCACTTGTACACAGCCGGAATTACTGACCCAGATTTGTTAATTCGCACCAGTGGAGAAATGCGCCTCTCAAATTTCCTTCTCTGGCAAATGGCTTATGGAGAAATTTACATCACCGATGCTCTCTGGCCCGATTTTGACCGGGCTGAGTTTCATCGCGCCTTGTGTGCCTACCAGCAACGGGAGCGGCGGTTTGGGAAAGTTTAAATCAAGTTAGGAGTTAAGAGTTACAGCACTTCCCGAAGTTATGAGGTACACTAATTAATCGAATTATCGTTTG
>JAHCSU010000256.1 GCA_023522315.1 Nostoc sp. CCCryo 231-06 | reverse complement strand
AGCGCTAGAAAGTTGGGTAAATAAAAATAAAGATCGTAGCTATTACTTGTCTTTACCCGAACGCATCCAATCGCGTCCATTACCACCAGTGGAAGTAGTAGATATGCGCCAAGAATTGCAACTAGGCAATCGTTCCATATTTAGCCGTTCGCTGCAAGAGGCGCTTAACGATATGAAAGCGCGATCGCAACAGGGCATATTATTTATTCATAGACGCGGACACAGTACGTTTGTATCGTGTCGCAGTTGCGGTTATGTAATGGAGTGTCCTAACTGCGATGTTTCCTTGGCTTACCACCACACCGAAGCCGAGGCGAGTAAGTTGTTACAGTGTCATTATTGTAATTACGTGCGATCGCATCCCCGCAATTGTCCCGATTGCAGTTCGCCGTACTTAAAGTTTTTTGGAAGCGGTACGCAGCGAGTAGCGCAAGAATTGACGCAGCAATTCCCCAATTTGCGTTTTATCCGTTTTGATAGTGATACTACGCGCACAAAAGGCGCTCACCGCACTTTATTAACGCAGTTTGCTAATAAAGAAGCCGATTTATTAGTAGGTACGCAAATGCTAACTAAAGGGCTAGATTTACCGCAAGTAACTTTAGTTGGTGTCATGGCGGCGGATGGATTGCTGCATTTAGCAGATTACAGAGCTAGTGAAAGAGCTTTTCAAACCCTGACTCAAGTAGCTGGGAGAGCAGGTAGAGGCGACGATCCAGGGCGGGTAATTATCCAAACCTATACGCCCGATCATGCGGTAGTTGAAGCTGTACAAAGGCATGAATACGAGCCATTTATTGCTACAGAGTTAGCCGAAAGAGCAGCGCTAAATTATCCGCCTTATGGAAGACTAATTTTATTGCGCCTAAGTAGCATTGATGCGGAAGTAGTAGAGCGAACAGCGTTGCAAATAGCCGATAGGCTGCGTTCTTCTGAAAGTTACGAAATTCTTGGGCCAGCACCCGCTAGTATTTTGCGCGTAGCGAACCGTTACAGATGGCAAATTTTGCTAAAGTTTGCCGAGGAATCTTTACCACAATTGCCTAATTGGGAAGAAGTGCGATCGCATTGTCCTCCATCAGTTAGCTTAACTATTGATGTAGATCCGTTAAACATGATGTAGCTTACTTAGCTCACCTAGGATTAAAACCCCAGGCTAACAGCTATTGATGGAGCTTACTTAGGCCACCTAGGGTTAAAACCCCAGGCTAACAGCTAAAGTCAGCTTAAGTTGACTGATAAATCTAACGTTGCTGAAGCACGGATATAATTCTCCCTGTCTCATCCCCTAATTAGGAAACGTCACAAATTTTCAGCAATAGAGGTTTTGTTTTTATTCAGCCTTAATAAAACTACCTTTCAATCTTCAGACCTGATTGGACGCGCCACAAACTAGCATAAATTTTTTGCTGTGCTAATAACTGTTAGTGAGTGCCTTGTTCTACCAGTTTGCCGTATTCCATTACATAAATGCGATCGGCATTACGCACTGTAGATAAACGATGAGCGATCGCAATTGTTGTTCTATTAACAGTTATTTTTTCTAAAGACTTTTGAATCGCCGCTTCTGTCTCATTATCTACGGCGGAGGTAGCTTCGTCTAATATTAGTATCGGTGGATTTTTTAAAACTGCACGCGCGATCGCAATTCTTTGTCTTTGTCCCCCCGATAGCTTCTGTCCTCGTTCCCCCACAATAGTTTGGTAGCCTTGGGGAAGTTCTTTAATAAATTCGTGCGCTTCAGCAATTTTTGCCGCCGCTACTATTTCTTTATCGGTAGCTGTAATTGTTCCATAAGAAATGTTTTCGGCTACTGTACCGTGAAATAAAAACACATCTTGACTGACTAAACCAATATGCGATCGCAAATTTTTAAAATCTAACTCCCGAATATCTACCCCATCTAAGCTAATAGTTCCCGATTGCACTTCATAAAGCCGCAACAATAACTTAACTAAGGTACTTTTTCCCGAACCTGTAGAACCCACAATAGCGATCGTTTTTCCGGCGGGAATATGTAACGATAGGTTTTCAATTACTGGATTGCGCCCATTGTAAGCAAAAGATACGTTGTCAAATTCTAGTTCACCCCGTACCGATGGTAAGGAAATATTACCCGTATGAATTGCAATTGGCGTATCGAGTAAATTCATTACTCTGGTAGTAGAAGCCATCGCCCTTTGATACTGATCGAAAGTTTCACCTAATCTAGTTAAGGGCCATAACAAACGCTGAATTAAAAATACGAGCGTGCTGTAAGTACCAACCGAAATATCGCCTCTTACC
>JAHCSU010000255.1 GCA_023522315.1 Nostoc sp. CCCryo 231-06 | reverse complement strand
TCTACATAAGGTACGGCTGTATCTGCTAAAAATGTTATCCCCGCCGATTCTGGGATAATGTCATAACTACAACCATCGAGCTTTACAGCGTAAGTAATCGGCAAACTAGCCGCCGCCACTAAGCCAGCTTTAATATGCTCTACAACTTGGGGAATCGATTGAATTTCACCTTTATCAAAGAAGTCGCTCAAATCCAAAAACATCTTGCTCATCACCCGCCAAAACTGCCCCAGAGCGCTGTAATAAACTTGTTGGCGCACTTGTTCGGGGAGATAGTCGGGGAAAAGCTGATGCAGTCCGAGCATTAAGGGATTGCGTTTAAATCTTGCCTTAATTGCTGCTTGACTATTTGCCATAAATTCCGGCGAATCTAAATACTCATCTAAACCGCCGCCGCCATGCCAAAGCATACCTTTCATGCAGTATTCGGCATATTCGTAATTAATGCGATCGCCCCACCAATGTTTTAAGAGTTTTTTGAAGGAAATATCGCCATTAAAGTATTTAAAGAACGGAAAAATTACTAAAAATTGATGCTCGGAAATGTATAGCAAATTTTTGTAGTAAGCTTCTAACACGATGCCGTAGCTTTTTAAGATGCCCACTACATCTAAAACATTTTCCTTGCTGTCTTTGAGCAAAGCTTCCCCAGTTTTTAGCCGCTCAATATATGCCGCTAAGGGATGACTAGATTTTGAGGTGGTAGTATCAATCATTGCTGAGACTCATTTAAAATAGTGTAACGGCTAACAATTGCTGCGGGGGTGGGCATAAAAGCTGTGGTTGTAGTTTCGCTCCAACGTAGCATCCAAGCAGGTTGTAACCCAAATATGACGATCGCTACAGCTAAAATCATCGCTGGAGTACGATCGAACCAGCCCACCGGGGGTAAGTTTTGCACCTGAGTCGAAAGACGACCAAAAAAGACGCGGTTAACCAGTAGCAAAAAGTAAACGGCAGTTAAACCCGTACCAATCATGCAC
>JAHCSU010000254.1 GCA_023522315.1 Nostoc sp. CCCryo 231-06 | reverse complement strand
AGCCAGATGTTGGAAATCCTCGTGTATTACACGATGAAGTGCGGAAAGTGGGTTGTAAAAAATGGTTCAAAAATTATATCTAAGATTTCACTGTTAATTCCCAGCCCGGTATCAGCAACTGTCAGAACAATGTAAGCACCAACTGTAGCTTCTATATGCATACTGGCATAAGTTTCATCAATCCAAATATTTTCGGCAGATATTGTTAAAGTTCCGCCTGTAGGCATGGCATCCCGCGCATTGAGACACAAGTTAATCAGTACCTGATGCAGTTGGGTACTATCGGCACAAGTAGGTAACAATTCCTCCTGAATTTTTGTGTACACTGCAATTGATTTGGGAAATGTTTGTGAGATAATTTGCTGCATTTCTAAAATCAGGTCTTTAACTTGAAGCACCGTGCATTGGCGCATAGCGGCTTGTCCCTGGACATTCCCTTCAATTCCCCTAATAAATGACAGCACTTGCTTTACCAAATCAGCGCCACGTTTGGTATTGCTTTCTATTATTGACAGCATCTGATTAATCTGTGGATCGCAGCTTTTAGATTTGAGCAGATGCACTGCCATCAAAATTGGTGACAACACATTATTTAAATCGTGAGCAATACCACTAGCGAGAGTGCCTATACTTTCCATGCGTTGAGCACGTAAAAATTGTTTTTCTAGTTGTTTTTTCTGGGTAATATCAGTATCAACAGCAAGGATTGATTTGGCTTGAGAATGTTCGCTATTTATCAGCGTCCAGCGACTTTCAACGATGAGTTGTTTGCCAGATTTGCTGGTTTTCTGTAACTCACCTTGCCAATATCCATCCTTTAATACAGTCTGATAAATTTCTAGGTTTTGCGGCAAAGGTTCAGTGTAAAAAAGTTCATCTGACTGCTTACCGATAGCTTCTTCTGACTTCCAGCCGTAAAGTTTCTCAGAATTTTTGTTCCATAATAAAATTTTATTGGACAAATCTTGCACGACAATTGCATCAGTGACAATATCCAGCAATGTTTCTTGTCCCTGCTTGTACTCCTGTTTAACGCTTGCCAGTTCAGCTAAAGTCTGCCGGATTTCTAGTTGTCTAACTACCAGGCGGCTAAAAGCTTGCAGTGCTTCCACCTGTTTGGGACTAATTTGGCGTGGTACGCGATCGCCTATACACAGAGTCCCGATCGCTTCTCCTCCTGGTGCTAACAAAGGTACGCCTGCATAAAATCTTACGCAAAGTCCAGAATCAGTAACTATAGGATTCGTAGCAAATCGTTCATCAGCTAAGGTATCGGGAATAATTAAAACTTTGCCACTTTCTATACAAATCGCTCCGAACCCAGTATCTCGTGGCATTTCCTGTACATCTAACCCCACTTTGGCTTTGAACCACTGACGGTTAGCGTCAATTAGATTAATCAAGGCGATCGGTGTGTTACAAATCTGTGCGGCTAAGAATGCTAGATCGTCGAATGCTTCTTCTGGTGGAGTGTCGAGAATCTGGTACTGACGCAGAGCCTCAAGCCTCGATGCTTCATTGTTACACACTAAAGAATTCATTAAATCGTTCCTAACTATTGTTGAATGACAACTTGCCCTCGTTTTACTAAAAAACGTCGATTTAGAGCGCTTTCTGTAAGGGATTCATCTGTCACTGCACTTGATAGCTCATTGAAGTCACTATCACATTCAGGACTTACGCACAAGGAACGGAAAATCGTAGACGCGGAGCGGCTTGCCGCAGGCTACCACAGAGGACGCAGAGGACACCGAGGAATAAGAGTTTGAGAGGTTTTTTGCGTAAGTCCTAAGATTATTTAAATAAATGAGCAAGCATATAGCTTGATGGCTTTAATTATACTAATATGCCTTAAGAAGGATGAACAAGAGTTTTGGTAATTTTTAGTAAATTTTAGAAGATTTACAGCCTTATAATTTTTTGTCAACAGATAAAATTACTTCCCCTAAGATTAAGTAGGCGGTAATATATGCAACTAGTACAACACGGCGGAAATAAACATACCATTTCAAATGGCGCAAGAAGCTCAGAATACAATTATGCGTGACTTTTGACTTCCGCCTTGCGGTACTAGTGTGCTTACGGATGTACCTCACGAAAACGAGAAGCGCTATAGCAAGAGCAAATAAACATACACCAGCAGTGTTTTGTTCAGGGACAATAGAAAAAGCCCACATAATACGATCGCAATTATGACTACTACACTTACCTCTGCTGTTAAACCAAGAGCCGAAGATAGTTTTGCCATTAGCTTTGCACCATTGTCTCTTGAAGAAATCTATGCCAAATCTGACGATCCAGCCAACGGTGCTGTGGTTATGATGAGTGGCGTAGTTCGCAATCAGACTGATGGTAAACCTGTAATTGCTCTAGAATATCAAGCTTATGAACCTATGGCATTGCAGATATTTTATCAAATTGCTGCTGATATTCGCTTATCTACGCCTGATGTGAATCGGGTAGTAATTCATCATCGCACTGGACGTTTGCAAGTTGGAGAAATTAGCGTTTTAGTCGCAGTAGGTTGTCCTCATCGAAGCGAGGCGTTTGAAGCTTGCCAGTATGCTATTGATACCCTCAAACATAATGCACCCATTTGGAAAAAAGAGCATTGGGAAGATGGCTCTAGCCGTTGGGTAAGTATTGGTGCTTGCGAAACATTAGGAGACAATTGTTAAAATTTGTGAGGTTATTGTCTTCAAAAAAGTACAATGACCCCTTTGTGTACCCCCATACTTGAAAGCAGGGGCTACCCCGCCGTTGCAATATCGGTGTGCGACGCCGATAGCGAACGCGAGTGCGTTCGAGCGTCATAGCCCGTCGTAGACATAGCTAGTTGCTGGATGGCAAATCCTCAGCTACGGTTTATCCATCCTTACTACCTACTTCATCAATATTATTTAATAAGTTTCATTAAACTATCCTTTACTAAGTGCTTTTGGATTAAACTAATAACTTGATTTTTATTCAAATATGTAGGATGCAAAAAAAGTTTGGTTATATTAGCTTATTAATTTTTATAGGAACTTTAATCCTGTTTATCTCTAGTAGTTTAAGACATTTTTTATTTAAATCTACCGCTCTTGATTTAGCTGTTTTTGACCAATGGGTATACTTAATAAGTCAGAATCTACCACCAATATCTTCTTTCTTTGGATTTCATGTGATAGGCGATCATGCAGCTTTTATATTATATCCTATAAGTCTAACATATAAAATTTATCCCAGTGTATATTGGTTGCTTTTAATTCAAGCTTTTGCTTTATCAGTTGGATGTCTACCTGTTTATTTATTAAGCCTACAAGCTGGATTATCTATACCTTATTCAAGAGCAATTACTTTTTCTTATCTACTTTACCCTAGTTTATTTAATAGTAATTTTTTTACTGATTTTCGTCCAGAAACCATAGCAGTTCCTGCATTATTGTGGGCAATGTGGGCAGCGAGAGAGAAGTATACTTATCAATGATTTTTTGCTATTGGTTTAGTTTTAATTTGTAAGGATAGCTTAAGTTTAACTGTAATAACTTTTGGTATTTTTTTGTTGTTCCAGCATAGAAAAGCCTATGGATTATTTTGTACTTTAATAGGGCTATTTTGGTACATTTTTACTATTGGTTATTTAACACCGCTTTTAAGAGGTGGCCCAGCAGGAGGAGTTGTTTTTTATGCTTCTCTTGGTAGTACTCCGAAGGAAATAATTTTTAATACTATTAGTAATCCTAATTTAATTTTAGGAAAGTTTTTTTCTCCTGATGCATTATTTTATTATTTCCTTCTTTTATTACCAGTAATTATTGGATTACATTGGAAGCAAATAGTATTTATAATACCTGCTTTGCCAATGTTATTATTAAATATTATTTCTGATTATGCACCACAACGAGATTTAATTAGCCATTATTCATTACCTATTTTCCCTTTTATTATTGTCTGGTTGATATATTCCATCAAAGAGTATAAACAAGAAAATAAAAAGCATTGGTTGAAACCTAAGATAATAATAGTTTCAGCTATAATTTCTTTTTTGCTATTAGCTAAATATGATTTCTTTGTAACACGTTATTTACCCAATTTATCTAATCTACTTTATCTATATAAGGCGGTGAATTTGGTTACAACTAAGGAAAGTGTTTTAACAACATTTAATATTGCTCCCCATTTAAGCAAACGTCAAAATATTAAGTTAATTGATAAAAATTGGGACTTACAAAAGGGCAATGAAGTTTTTAAGTATATAATTATAGATTTAAAAAATAATAATTTTGAATTTAATTCAAGTTTAGTACTTAAACTTAAAAGTAATTCTACTTACAAACTTATGTACGAGTCTAACGGAGTTTATTTATTTAAGCTACCTCCAATTGAAGAAGACATGCTTAGAAAATGAATGCCACACTATACTAGCTTTTTTGTATTAATCAACATTTTAACCTTTGAACTTTTAGTTTCCCAGAAGATAGTAATATCAACCAATACAGTTCACTTAAGCCCTAAATCCAATGCAAGAGACGTTGTATTGCAACGTCTCTACATACCTATCCAAAAATCCTTAACTGAACCGTATTGTAATATCAACGACAAACAGTTCTTGGACAAATACTGTGATTTACTTTTAGTGCAAAAACAAACTGAGGCAATTTGTGATGTATTTTTTGATTCGCGTAAAAAATACACAGCTTTTTTGCGTCCAAAATCTAAACTAATTTAGTAATCTTTAATTCTCAAACAGCTACTTAACAGAAATATTTAATTTTTATTAAAAATATTTATATTTGCAAAACCACAATTTATGTTGCATTTGTTTACAGAAAATGCATGACTCTATTGAGGTTTGTAAATATTTTGTATTTCTACAAGGAATATTCCTTTAGACTGATATTCAACTGAAAAATGTGGGGATAAACACAAATGCATTCGTTAAATATATTTTGTCACGAATTTGTAGTTGCTGTTTCCTTTGTAGCTTGCATTGTTGGACTGGTGTTACTGTGGGACAGTAAGCAGCAAAAAAATGATGTGGAAGTAACAGAGCAGATTCTATTTAGAATGAGCTTTACTTACTGGCTAGTTTACTGTGTAGCCTTTGGGATAGAAAAAATAGTTTTACCCGATTGGGAATCTATACTAATGACTTTGAGAATAACTACGGCTCTGTCATATTTCTTAACTTTTTCTTGCATTGTTAGTCTGCCACTACACAAATTTGCAGTCCACCGTGTTGAAGAATAGTTATGGGGCATGGGGAATTGGGAATGAATTAAGATTTCATAGCGATCGCTAATGCCGTTTCCAATTCTGACTGCGCCAAAGGAGTTAAAATAAAAACCTCTTGTACCGTCTTTCCCTGCCGTGCAATTACTTTATAGCCGCCGCGAATCGGTACTGACACGCGCAGTTGCATTTTCGGGCAATGGCCTTTTGCCCGCCCAATAACTCCCGGCGTCACAGTTTGGATACTATCCTGTTGACAAAGACGTTCTAAAATGGGAATTAGACCATCAAGGTGGGTCGAGTGATTCCAAACCAGTCTGCCAGCTTTTTGCGAAGCCGCTCGGAGGGAATCTGCGGTAGGTTTGCCCATGATAATTAAGCTGCTTCTAAAGGTGCCATTGTCAAACCTGCTCGGTGCAGCTGCTGGTGATAGAGTTCCGCAGGTTCTTGGGGCCCGACCCAGACGATCGCTTGACCTTCATAGTGTACCTGATTAGTTAGATCCCATGCGCGATCGCCAGTCATCCCTGGAATATATTTCATCAAACATTCACTCACATGTTGGAATGTATTAAAATCATCGTTTAATACAATAACTTTGTAATTCGGATAAGTCTTACGGGTAACTTGATTAGACCGTTCAGGAGCTTTAGTTGGTGCTGTGGCCATCCCGTAAACCTCTGCTGAAAGTGTCATAAGCATAGAACAATTAAGCAAGATAATTTTACAAAACTACACTACAAGCAACTAGTTTAGTCCATTGCCAGTTGTCATTCGTCATTTGTCTGTTGTCCGTTGTCCTTAACAAATGACCAATGACCAATGACCAATGACAAATGACCAATGACTATCTACCGCCAATTATCCCAGTTTTCGTTAAAAATGGATGTATCGGGAAAGGCTGTGGGGTTGCCATTTTGTTGCAAAAGCCGTTTGAGTGCTTCTAGTTGTGGCTCTTGTTTGGGTAAATCATTGACTAGTTGGTAGGGTGCGATCGCATTTTTGATGGCAAAACTAGCAACAGTTCCCGCAGCTGCGCCAGAAGACCATTCAAAGGAATGGACTCGATAGGCAGCAGCAGCAATATGACTAGTAGCAATACTTTTGCCACCTACCAGTAAATTATCAATTTTCTGGGGAATCATTGCCCTCAGAGCAATTTGGAAGGGATAAGCAAGACCTGCACCACGCCTTTCGCCTGGACGTTCTGAGTTACCAGGGGCTTCTGGGGGACTATTCACCATACAAGGATGGAAATCTATAGCGTAGTGACCAATACCCACAGCGTCGGGGAAGATGGTAGAACGAGTCCGTCGCATTGCTTTTTCTGGTGAAACTTTACCTCCAATTACTGATACTGCTTCCAAACCTGCAAGTGCTGCTCGTAGCCTCCGATACATATCTGCTGGCATCTGGGAGTAATACTGATCATTGTAATCTCGGCGAGAAATATCAATTTCCCAAATACCAAAGCCACCAGGTTGTCCCCAACTGGGGCGTCCAATGATGCGGCGTCCTTCTCGCATATAAGGATATTTTGATAAGCCATGCACCGTCCCCATTGGCGAATTTAACCCAGAAACAAAGCGATTATTGCTTTGCTGCTGCTTTATACCTTCCCCCAGTTGGGAATCTGTAGTCCCAGCTACCAACCAGTAATAGAAAGAGAGGGCATTTTCCTCAGCGTTGCGGAGGGTTTCTGTCCGCAGTCCTCCCATCCAGCCTCCTGGTTTTAACTGCCCAGTCCCTTGTAACTGTTGGCGACTGTAAACTAAGTTATCCTTGGCTGTTCCGGGGCGGTAGTCGTTACCCCAAGTCCAGTTTTGCATGGAAATATCCCCTGGTGTAGGAGCAGTAAAACTTACACCGCCAAATTTTTCTGGTTTCCCTTTGTTTGGACTCCAAATGCGACGATAGGTGAAAACTAAGTCAAAGTTAGCCAGTCGCGTTAATTCATAGCTAAAATATGGTGCGTATTGTGAATAAAATGGGGGCATCGTCTGCGGTTGCGGTTCCTTGGTTGCCTCCATTGCAAAGGTGTAGGTAAAGCCTTGAGGGCAATAAGGATCATTGTTAGCGCTAGAAGCAGAAGGTTCTAAGTAAGAACGGGCATCAATACCTAATCGGTAGGGAACATCAGCAAGGGCAATAATTTCTCCAGTTTCACTCGCGTCCACGACATACCACTTAGGAGCATCCCCTTTATCTGCCTTGGGGAGGAAACGGAGAATAGTTTTGGTAAACCGAGATGAGTTTTCGTAGCTATAAGAATCTTCAATACTTTGAGATAAAGTAAAAGTATTGAGAGGTGGTGCGCCTTTTGGTGGTTGATGTTGGATTGCGATCGCACTATTAATTATTTTACCATCAGCAGCGATTTCCAAATCCTTAATTACCGTGTTGGGAAACCATTGCAACTTACCTTTGCCCTTTTTCTCAGCATCTTTGAGCATCTGAGTCAAAATGGTGTGAGCATCGCGGGGAAGAAAGCATGATTCACTTACCCAACAGTCACCGGGATTGAGTTTACCGTATTTGCGCCCAATCCGGTTTCGTAATTCTAGGTAGCCGCGAGAATAGAATTTGAGGGCACGCTGAGTTGGGCGTTCGTCTAACGCAGATGTCCCTTGAGAAGAAATTTGTCCTCCCAGCCAGTCAGTAATTTCCGTCAGACAAACCGTTCGCCCTGCTAGTAACCCCTCGTAAGCTGTGGCGACACCAGATAGTCCACCACCCACAACTAGAATCTCGCAATTGACATTTTTATCTGGGGTTCTCGATGGTGTGGCGTTTACCGAAGGTGTTGGCGCTGCGATCGCACCATCAAATGCAACTAAACTAGATATTAAATTGAGACTGATCAGCGATGTCAAGCCATAAGCTACTTTGTGTCTGTGCTTCATTGTTAAAAAATCGCTCCAAATCCTGTGTCACCTTGTAGAAGGTAGCATCTAGTAAATGTTTAACTCAAGCGATTCTTCACAAGGTAATCTACGTGATATAGCGTGGGATTAAAGCTTTTGAAGCGAATAGCACGCTTGAACAGGTGAAAATCTTAATAAAATAAGTGTGAGCGCCTGGTTCAATTCTCACTTTACCCAATTCTTGAATATGACCGGCATTCAGCTATTGACTTCTCAGAGTCTCGTTTAGTTTAAACAGCCATTGATAACATGGCTCATCAATTGGAGCAATATCCCTGCGTTGCTGTGCTAAAGATTCTGTGTAAGCTATGAGCCAAGCAGAAGCAAGTTCTTGTTCAGTTGCAACCTCTTCTGCTAATGTATGAGCAAACTGTAGCTCTACCCATTCCTCAAAAGTAACTATTTCAAGGGATATCCCAAATATTTCTTCAATTTCATTACATCTAGGCATCAGTTCATCAATTCGTTCAGCTTTAAGACTTGTAACGAAACCAGCCTTTCTAACGGCGGGATGTACTTCCAGTTTTTCTGATAATTCCTCAATCTCATCTCGCAAGTATGACTTACCATACTTAGCATCCCAAGCCTCCACAATTTGCCTATCCTCTAAAAGTTCAATATCACCAACATTGCCATGCTTCTTATTGGCTGAACGCATTTGCGAAAGTGGTTTTAGCAAACTGTTGGGAAAAGCTTGATATTCTTGCATAGCCTGCATTAAACTATGCATGGCTATCTCCATTAAACGAGCGGCATAATCAGATTGATTAATATGGCGCAGTATAAGACTTAATGAAATTCCTTTATCAATAATTGTTGTTCCCAAAAAGGAAGTCAAATTCCCAATAGTCTGGGAAGCTAATCTTCTAAAGTTATCTGCTTGATTAAGTAGTTGCGAAAGAAGATAGCGTAGTGCTAATTCAGAAACTATTTCATCTTTCTCAATTGCCTCAACAAGACTTACCCACTCAGAACGTGCGCCTCTCATATTCGCTTTATATACAGATGAATACGGGTAATTTTCTGCTAAACTGCGTGTCATCATGAAACCATCCGCATTCAATCTTAGTAGTTCATATTTTCGTAACACAGGTGTAATGTATTGTTTATCGAGAGAACGCATAGAGATACCATCACACCAAGAAAAATCTCTTGTAGCCGTACTACCTTTGTGTAACCTAATACTTTGTTCTGCCTCGATTGCCTTAACGCACAACTGTAGAATTGACAAACCCACTAAAGCTCTACCAACTTCGCTAGTGACTGATTGTACAAGTCTATCTAAAAGATATTTATGCGCTTGGTTTAAGACCAAGAAATCAAGATTCGATGAATAATCTCTGCAAAATAAAATCTGTCTTTCCAAGTAACCTGTAGATAGTTCTACTGCTATTTTCTTGTAGCGTATCTTTGCAGCTTGATTCATTCCTCCTTCTTGAAAGTATTGAATTGTTCCATCAGGTAAAACCAACTCACTTCTATTTGTATAGACTCTCAGGTGTAGCTCATTCATGATCTGTTTATAGACTTTTGCGAAGTTGCACGCTTTTAGGGTTTAGTGTTGGAAAGGCGTAAGGAATCAAATACTCATCTTTGGGAATTTGTGGGTTTGTGTTGTGATTTCTAACTTCATAGCCCATAGCTCGCAGAGACTGAAGATAGGAAAAAACATCTTCTGCTTTCACGCCCCATCGGTCTGCAAGCTCTGTGGTTGGAAGTTGAGCAGCAGTACCAATACACCTGGTTACACATTGGATTACACGCCAAAGTGGTTTAATTTTTAGCTGAGGATGAAAAGTTATTATTCCACTGATTCGGGCATTGTATTGATAATATCCAGATAACTGAACTAAATCCGCTTTTCCTGTCGCTTCAGTTAACTTTTCTTCAAAAGCTTTCCAAAGAGATGTATATAGCTGTGCATCAAGAGCTTTAGCACAAAGCTTAACTGAACATGTTCCCAGAACCCATTCATCATGACCGCAAGACGGATTAATATCTATCACGAATTGATCTTCTTGTTCGCAATTATCATTGATACTTGCTGTTATCAGCCAGCATGAATCATTCAAATCGTAGGATATATAAATTTTTACACCTTCAGAAGTTTGTTCTGTTGTCCAAGAAAAATCAGCAGATAAAAATCTGATCATTTTTCCTTTTTCTTCATATTTCAAACGAGGTATGGATAAAAAGTTTCCTGTTTGACGTAAATCTGTAATTGCAGATTTAGCCTTTTGAAAATAAATTTCCGTTAACTTTCTCTTGCGCTGGCGAAAACCTAGTTTTTTATTTTCAGGTAAGTAACTTATAGGGAAAGGTAATTTAAATTTAATTACTTGTTCTAAAATACTAAGAGCCAATATCCGCCCAAGTTGAGGAGGCACTGAATTTCCAATTTGTTCAATACAAACCTGTCTATTACCAATAACTTCATATTCATCAGGAATAGTTTGTAATCTCTTTAGCTCTGCTATCGATAATTTCCGATTTTCCCAACTGAAAGGTCCGGTATATTGTCCTCCCTGCGCTTTAATTGTTCGTACTGGATTTGTTGGGTCTGCTTTGTACAAGAAATCTGAAAATTTTGATCTCCAGCTAAATATTGGGTTAGGATAACCCATTTCTTTTGTATAAAAACTATAGTTCAGCCCAGGTGGAATATGTTCGAGTAGATGTCCAAAACGTCCACCTAAACCTGTTTCCATTTCTGAAATATCAACGCCTTCTACAGCTTCTCCTGCTGAATAATAAGGATTTTGATTCAGAGAATCTGGTCCATGAGTAGGATAGGGAAATAAATATTCGCCTTCTTTTAATCCAACAATAAATAAACGTTCTCGATGTTGAGGTACTCCATAATCAGCAGCATCAAGAATCCGAAAATAAATATTGTAGCCAACTTCTCTAAAAGCTTTTTGAATTTCTTGCCAAGCTTTTCCTCCATTGGCACCAGTTATTCCATATACATTTTCAAATAAGAATCCTTTCGGTTTAAGTACATTGAGAATACGAACATATTCTTGAAATAGTGTACCTCTAGCATCAGTTGTTCCAGAGACTCCAGCCGCTCTACGTCCGGCAGCAGAGAAAGTTTGACAAGGGGGGCCTCCAATAATAAAGTCTACTGTCAGATGAGATTCAGGTAAATAATCTCTAATATCAATGCAGACAGCTTCAGAGCCTTCTAGCCATTTCTCTGGTAAAGAATTCCTTTGTAAAGTCTGAACATACTTAGCTTCAAGCTCTACCATTTGAATGATTTCAAAGCCAGCATCATGAAATCCAATGTCTAATCCACCACCACCAGAAAATAAGCTGAGTGTTTTAATGGGAGTATGTCCCTGTTCCATCAGCCATTGGCGGAGAGATTTACCAAAATTATCAGTCCATGCTGGTTCTTGCCTGACTCTAAGAATGGCTAAAATATCTTGGAACCAAGTTGTATTAATTGGCTCGGAGCTAGACAAATCTAGAAAAAGAGACAACTGTTGCATTGCGTAATCTAAATATAGCGGTTGGAGGTTGTGTACAATATTCTTTGGTGGCACAAAGTTGCCTAAAGACTACAATAGTGTATTCCATCCATCCACCCGTGACAAAATCTGCCCAAGTTCAATCCCTATCCAAAAGGTCAACCGATTTGTCATGATTTCGTCTCTTTTTCTGAAATTAAAAACTGCTCTTGCTAAAAGTAGAAAAGAGCAGTTTTTAATAGCAAAGCCCAAAATAATAATTTAGGCATCTTCAAGCTCAAATTGAGCCACCGTAACGGCGTTAAAAGCGAAAGCTAAAACTAATGGCATCGGCGACTGGAACCAAAAGGTACAAAGAACAGCTAGGATTGTGCAAATTACTGCGGACATCGACCACAATCGTTCTTCAAAAGTCAATCCCTTCTGGGCTTTAATCACTCTGAGAACGTGAACTGGAATTGGTTCCGGCATTACCCCACCCGGAGGGAAAGCCCAGAAGTTGTTACGTCGCTCTACAAATAAATCTGTCCAGCCATTTTCTTGGCACCATGCCTCAATCCATTGAAGTGAGTAATGATTCATCATCGGGTTTCGGAGTTCAGTTTGTGGAAGTTGTGTACTTGGTGAATGTAAACTCTTGGAGATTCCTGAAGAACTAACTAATCGCTATAAAATTAACGCTAATTATCCAACTTTTAAGCTTTGTTAAGCAGTTGAGACGCATATAATTACGCTCAAATCTTGCTTTCATTAATTAAAAGACTAACAGTTGATCGGGGCTGTTGAATTTAAAAGACAATAAACTTTACTTGAAACATTGAAAGTCAAGAATTGTAAATAAACCCATGAGTATTACTGCTTAAGAAAACTCTTTATATCCTGAAATTCAAATCTGAAAATCAATAATTGTAAACAAATCCACGAGCGTAGACTCAGTTAAAAGAAAGAATTGCAGGTAAGGGCAAAAGGTAAATTTTTAATTAATTTTCTTTCTTAAGAAAGATGATTTAAATTTATATACCTCTCTGAGGGTAAATAGAATCAAAGTGAAGCTAGGAGTAAAATATCTAAAGAAATAAAAACTTACTTGATTCAAATCAAATATATGTTGAGTATACTTTGGGGTATTGTTGTTGTACTGATTGCTTTTTGGGCATTAGGACTGGCACTTAATATTGCCGGAAGTTTAATTCATGCAGTGTTGCTTTTAGCGATCGCTCTTGCTATCTATAATTTTTTCAAAGCGCGTGATGTGTAAATATAGTGGTTCCCGATCTGGTAAGGTAGATTTTCAAAGTTACTAACCTTGTTAAAGAAGATTTGAGTATACCTAAGCTGCTTAGGAAACGCTATATTGCCGCTTTCTAGCTACTAAGGGTGAGAAGCGATGTCTACCACAGACTACGCATCCACCCTTTTTGCGTTACAAAATATTAAGCTAGGGAAATATACTTCTCCCAAGTCCAGTAGCAAGGCTGGGAGTCTCAATTAAGATAATCCAGTCTTGCTAATATTCAAATGCGGTAATTAAATGCAGCGATTAGACACCAAATTAGCTCTCGATATGTTATGGCGGCAAGGGTTGGCGTTCCTTCTAGGAATAATTATATTGTGCGTGGCTGATCCCGCACTGGCAGTAGACTGGACTCATCCGCTTTCATTTAGCAATGCAGAGTTGTCAAGACGTGATTTTTCTGGTGAAAGCTTGCAAGCTGCGGAGTTTTCTAACGCCAATATGGAACTAGCTAACTTTTCTAACGCTGATTTGCGGGGAGCAGTCATGAGTGCTTCGGTGATGACAAATGCAAATCTCCACGGAGCAGATTTAACTAATGCAATGGTCGATCAGGTAAACTTGACTAAGGCAGATTTGAGCGATGCAGTTTTCAAAGAAGCTCTTTTGCTCCGCGCCATATTTAATGATGTGAATATAGACGGTGCAGATTTTACAGATGCAATTTTGGATAGAGCGCAAATCAAAGAACTGTGCGGTAAAGCCAGTGGTGTGAATTCCAAAACAGGCGTGCAAACTCATGATTCTCTAGGATGTCAATGAAACGTGTTGGTGTAATTGGTGGCGGACAACTTGCCTGGATGATGGCGGATGCAGCACAAAAGCTAGGAGTAGAATTAGTAGTACAAACTCCTAGTGAACACGACCCGGCCGTGTCAATTGCGAAAGAAACTGTTTTCGCCCCAGTTGATGATGCAACTGCTACGGAAATATTAGCTCAAAAATCCCATGTCATCACCTTTGAAAACGAATTTGTTAACTTAGATAGTTTATCTATTTTAGCACACCAAGGCGTTTGTTTTCGTCCCAGATTAGAAGCTTTAGCTCCTCTTTTAGATAAATATCATCAGCGTTGCTATTTACGCGACTTGGGCTTACCTGTTCCCCAATTTTTAGCCCTTGATGAGGTGGAAAATATCAAATCAAAAATAGAATATCTAGGTTTTCCAGCAGTCCTAAAATCTCGCCGCCACGGTTATGATGGTCAAGGTACTTTTATAATTCAGGATTTTGCTACTTTAGAGCAAAAGCTAAGTTATGAAACCCCAACAAAAACTTTAAATCAATCACTTTTCTTGTTAGAAGAATTTGTCCCTTTTGAAAGAGAACTAGCAATAATTGCAGCTCGTTCTGTGGAGGGAGAAATTGTAACTTATCCAGTGGTAGAAACCCAACAAGAACAACAAGTGTGTCGGCGGGTGATTGCGCCAGCCCAGATTACGCCCAATCAAGTAGCAGAAATCCAAGCGATCGCACGTACTCTATTAAATAGCCTAGAAGTAGTGGGAATTTTTGGAATTGAGCTATTTCTGGGTACTAATGGCAAAATCCTGGTAAATGAAATTGCACCCCGTACCCACAATTCTGGACATTTTTCTATTGACGCCTGTGAAACTTCGCAGTTTGAGCAGCACCTGAGAGCAGTTTGTGGTTTACCTTTAGGAAATCCGGCTTTGCAGTCCGCTGGTGCTGTGATGGTGAACCTACTGGGGTATGAAAATTCTCACAGCGACTACCAAAGCCAGCGTCAACAAATAGCAGAAATTCCCCAAGCGCACATTCACTGGTATGGGAAGACAGAATCACGGACTGGGCGGAAGTTGGGACATGTTACCGTTTTGCTGGATAATCAGAATCGAGAGCAAGCGATCGCCATCGCCCACAGCATAGAATCTATCTGGTATCCCAGGTAAATTTTCAGAAACTTTCGATGTTGAACACACAACATCTTTTGAAAAGCTATAATGAGTGAAGTTCAACTACGACGTTGGTGACTGCCGTCAAGTTTTTTGATCTATGCCTTTAATGACAAGGGAGTCAACTGTTCTCGTGGCAGTAAACCGGGCATGTACCCGGAAACTTTAAACGAGGAATTTAGGTTCCCACCTGGATAAACCCAGGTCATAAACTTAGGTAAAACGGCGTCGCGGTGAACTTAAAATTATTAGCTCCTAAAGTCAGTTAGAACTTGGGAGCTTTAATTATTTTAATCAGTATTACTTATAGGACAAATAAGAAATTGCAAACTAAAAATCTGAAACAACGCAGATTCAGCATTTTGGTTGTATTAATCGAACAAATTTAATTAAAAGTTAGTAATACCTGGAAATAAAAACAAAATCTGTATAACTTGATTCTAAATTAGGTATCGTTCAGAGTTAAGATGACAAAATTATCTGAAATTGTGGTTAAAGCTACAGAAAATTGTCACAGCAACTAACTAATACAGTATTTCCAGCCTCGGTTTTCCGACTAGACAGTGGTTTAACTTTTATTCATCAAGAAATTCCCACTACCCCTGTAGTTGTGGCGGATGTTTGGGTGCGTGCTGGAGCAAGCCTAGAACCAAAACCGTGGTTTGGCATGGCGCACTTTTTAGAACACATGATTTTTAAAGGTACGGCGACGCTACCCCCTGGAATGTTCGATTCTAAAGTTGAAAACCGGGGAGGCGTGAGTAATGCGGCGACAAGCTATGATTATGCTCATTATTCACTCACCACGGCTGCCCCTTATTTAAAAGATACTCTGCCCTACTTGGGAGAGCTACTGCTGAATGCGGCAATTCCAGAAGATGAATTTAGCCGCGAACGGGACGTGGTGCTAGAAGAAATTCGCTCTTGTCAGGACGATTCCGACTGGATAGGATTTCAAGCACTGATTCAAAGCATCTATCCGCATCACCCTTACGGACGTTCGGTGTTGGGGACTGAACAAGAACTGATGCAGCAATCGCCAGAAGCAATGCGCTGTTTTCACCGCACTCACTATCAGCCGGAAAACATGACGGTGGTAATTGCCGGCGGTATAGCGCAGCAACCAGCTTGGGAAATGGTAAATACTTCATTTGCTGATTTTGCCGAACGCTCTAATTGTCCGCAGTTTGAGAAAGTAACAAAGCCAGTAATAACAGGTATTCATCGTCAAGAACTGTATTTACCACGCATAGAACAAGCGCGATTATTGATGGCGTGGCTGGTTCCTGGAGTAGAAGAAATCCGCGCTGGTTATGGTTTAGATTTATTGTCAGTATTATTGGCAGAAGGGCGGACTTCGCGTTTAGTGCGTGATTTACGAGAAGATTTGCAATTGGTACAGGGGATTTACAGTAGTTTTTCTCTACAACGGGAATCGAGTTTATTTACAATTACTGCCTGGTTGGAACCAGAAAATTTGGAGGAAGTTGAGTCCTTAATTTGCGCTCATTTGGATGATTTGCAGACTACAGGAATTAGTGAACAGGAACTTGCTCGTACACGCAGGCTGCTATGTAACGAATATGCGTTTTCTACTGAAACGCCAAATCAGCTTACAGGGCTTTATGGGTATTACAATACCATCGCCCAAGCTGAATTAGCTGTGACATATCCCCAGCAGATTCAGTCTTTTGATGCCAAAGAACTGCAAAAATTAGCTAAACGGTATCTATCGCCGGAGAATTACGCGGTTACTGTACTTAAACCGTGTTAGTCATTAGTCATTAGTCATTAGTCATTAGCAAAAGACAAATGACCAATGACAAAGGACAAATACTTCGGCTTCGCTCAGTACAAGTGACAAAGGACAAAAGATAAATGACAACCTTGCTGCAAAAATCGCCTATCCATCGCACTGTATTAAATAATGGCATTGTCGTGCTGGTGGCAGAAAATCCTGCTGCGGATATTATTGCGGCGCGAATCTTTGTGCGTGCTGGTAGTTGTAACGAAAACCGGGAGCAAGCAGGGTTGGCACATTTGCTCTCAGCAGTGATGACAAAGGGATGCGATGGTCTTTCTAGTTTGGAAATTGCAGAAAAAGTCGAGTCTGTAGGAGCGAGTTTGAGTGCAGATGCTGGCACTGATTATTTTCTGCTATCTTTCAAAACGGTAACATCCGATTTTGGGGAAATTTTAACATTGGCAGGGCGGATTTTGCGATCGCCTACTTTTCCCGAAACTCAAGTGGAACTAGAACGGCGTTTAGCACTTCAGGATATTCGTTCCCAAAAAGAGCAACCGTTCAATGTCGCCTTTGAACAAATGCGGCAGGTAATGTACCAAAATCATCCATACTCCGTGTCAGTGCTGGGAGATGAATCTACCATGAGCCGCTTAACTCGTGCGGATTTAGTGGAATATCACCAAACTTATTTCCGTCCAGATAATGTAGTAATTAGTATTGCTGGTAGAGTGACAGCCACAGATGCAGCAGCGTTGGTGGAAGAAGTTTTTGCTGATTGGCAAGCGCCAGCCCAAGCACTACCAATACTGAATTTACCTGAGATTAAGGTGGAACCACAGGTAAGGGTTAAGCCAGTACAAACACAACAATCAATCGTGATGCTTGGTTATTTGGGAACATCGGTGAGTTCTGTTGACTACGCCGCCCTGAAGTTGTTGTGTACCTACTTGGGAAATGGGCTTTCTAGCCGCTTGTTTGTCGAATTGCGGGAAAAGCGCGGTTTAGCTTACGAAGTATCCGCCTTTTACTCCACAAGGCTATTTCCAGCCTCGTTTGTGGTTTACATGGGTACAGCACCAGAAAACACCAGCATTGCTCTAGAGGGACTGCGTACAGAAGTAGATTTATTGTCTACCACCGAAGTATCCGAAAGCGCACTCCAAGCGGCTAAAAACAAGATCCTGGGGCAGTATGCCTTGGGTAAACAAACGAACGGGCAAATTGCTCAAATATACGGCTGGTATGAAATTTTGGGCTTAGGAATTGATTTTGACACAAAGTTCCAAGAATTGATTGCGGCTGTGAGTGCCAAGGATGCCATCGCCGCAGCTTGTAAGTATTTAAAAGAGCCTTACTTGTCTTTAGTTGGTCAAGAAGAAGCAATTAATCGAGCGATCGCATAACTGAGAATGTACAATCGAAAAATGCAGCAGCTGTTTTTTAGACCAAGCGGCTGTACCATTAGCATGAGAATATTCTGGGAGTAAATTCCATGCAAAGCAGCCTGACAGCAAGTATTTTGAGTTACTTAAAATTACTAGATCCAACTGTAAATCGCTGTAGGATGGAAAAACGGCCAAAAGCTTGGTGGGCAAAGAGGTCTAAATCTTTATTAGCCATTGAAATTCTCTTGTTCTCCACTACGCCTCTAATTATTGCCTCAACGGCTGTAGTATCAATAGCAGCGCCACAAAAAATTGCCCAAGTAAATCCTGGAGATAGCATCAACCGCCCTATCCTCAAAGTTGGTAGCCAAGGCGAACGCGTATCTGAACTTCAGGCAGCTCTAAAACTTTTGGGTTTTTATTCTGGTGCTGTAGATGGTACATATAGTGAGAATACAGCCAGTGCTGTTTCCCGGTTTAAACAAGCTGCTGGTTTGAATCCAGATGGCGTTGTTGATGCCAGCACTTGGCAACGACTTTTCCCTAATCAACCAGTAGCAGCATCAACCATCCCTTCATCCCAGCCAAGATTTAACTCAGCTAATAATTTTCCTGTTCCAACCCAGGCTAGCAACCTCACCAACGTTGCAAATCCTAATCCTCCAAGGCAAGCTGTAACACAAGTTCCGACTAGGCCTGAACCAAGACCTACTACCCCAAAAAAAGCCGTAAGACAAGTTACGACCAGCCCTGAGCCAAGACCTGCTACCCCAAGAAAAACTACAACTTCAAGCACACAAAAAACGCCGAATCGTACTACATCAACTACTCGAACTCAGTCAACTACACGGACTGGGCAAACTACTCGAACTCAGCCAAACACAACTACTAAGCGAACCCCTGGTATTCAATACACCTCAGAAGGATTGCCAATTTTGCGTATAGGATTACGTGGTTCTGAAGTTGTCAAGTTGCAACAACAACTGAAAAAGCTTGGTTTCTTGAAAGGCGATGCCGATGGAGACTTTGGCGAGACAACCGAAGCAGCTGTGAAAGCTGCACAAAAGGGCTATGGTTTAGAAGCTGATGGTGTAGTTGGTGGCTCTACCTGGGAGGTTCTTTTGCGGCGTTAGGCATAGTATGAGCATAGCCAACGTCTCCTTTGCGTGTAACCAAAGGCGCGGGCAAAATGCTCTGAAGTTCTGATACTTATTTCTTGGAAATTCCAAGGTACAGAGGTTTTTCAACTTCGATAAACCTCTGTAGGGGTTTTGCGCTTCACACCATTTTTTATGAATTTAATGCGGTACATCGTGCAATACGATAAAGATATACCGATTAAAAGTATCTCTCTATGCCAGCACTGAAAAATTACATTGCTTTTGGGCTGACAAAAAATGATGGCAACTTTAAGAGTCAAGCACAACGACACCTGATAGTGTTACAGATCACAACTGTAAATAGTGAAATTAATTAAACTTACTGCTAATTCCTCTAAAAAAAATTATGCAACACTTTTTATTAACTTGGCTCGGTACTGCGGTGGCGTTATTTCTGACTGCTAATATCGTTCCGGGATTCTTTATCAAGAATTTTGTGACTGCCTTGATAGCTGCCCTTGTTATTGGTCTGGTTAATGCATTTGTTAGACCAGTTTTACAGATTTTGACGTTTCCGATTACCTTACTCACCTTTGGTTTATTTACATTGGTAATCAACGCTTTAACCCTTTGGTTAGCAAGTGCCTTAACTCCTGGTTCTGGTTTTGAGATTCAGGGTTTTTTACCTGCTTTGTTAGGTTCAATTGTGCTAGCTATTGTTTCTAGCGTAATTAACTATTTTTTGAGAGTTGTTGACTAGAAAAAGTATTAAAACCCCACTTCCATTCCTCTCCCCGAAACGGAGAGAGGCTTTGATTCTTGCTCCC
>JAHCSU010000253.1 GCA_023522315.1 Nostoc sp. CCCryo 231-06 | reverse complement strand
TAACTCTACTACGGCAGCCCTATCTCTTCATACTCTTTTTTTGGCTAAGGTATTGGGTAATGTAAGGCTGTTGAACCTCAAAGTTAACCTGACTTTTCACGGAATGTGAAAAAGGATTGGTTCGCGATAGCTTATCGCGAACCAATCCTTTGAACTTAAGATGATTTGCGTCCTCTAAGATAAGGTGCTTGTAGCGTCGTATTTTGGGGTGCAAATGAAAATATTAGAAGCGAATCCGTACCGCAATTGTGATTTTGGTGACAAACGTCTGACCAACAGAGCAGTGTTAATTGCGGAGGTTTTAAAAGTAAAATATGGTGAGCCTCTATCACAAATATTTCAAAGCGCTAGTGACCTCAAACGCGGTTACGAATTTTTTTCTAACCCTAAAACTACTTTTAACAAGTTGACTCAACCATCTTTTACAGGACTTACGCAACTGGCACAAGCAATGGTGCGCGAAGCGCACCGAGCGCCCAAAAACTACACAAAAGACATAGCAATATCTGGACGTTTTAGTTGCTCAATTAAATAATTAGAAAGCAAATTGTGCTTGAGCTTGTAAATAGTTTGACCTGTTTGATAAGCTAAATTTTTCAGTCTTAGCCAAACTAACATAGCGCAAGCAATATGATTTCTTTGAAGACGGGCTTTACGACATTGACATGATTCAATGCCAGTTAGTTGCTTTATTTCCCTATGAAACTCCTCTATTTTCCAACGGATTTTACACACCTGTTGTGTAACATCAGTAGAACTTTGAGATAAATCGTTGGTTGCGACATAATCCGTTCTATCGGTAGAGATAGTAACCAGGGCAAACGCATCAAAATTAGATATGGAAATGTGGTAAAGTTAGGGGTTATAGTTTTGCCAGCATTTTAGGCGATCGCAACATTGATAAATTATGACTGCGAACTTAGACGATACTATCCTCAAATACTTTTCTGACCTGGAAGACCCAAGAATTGAGCGTACTAAACAACATCAATTACTAGATATCGTTGCGATCGCTATACTAGGAGTCATAAGTGGAGCAGACAGTTGGGTAGCAATTGAGACTTATGGTCAATCAAAGCGAGAATGGTTAGCAACTTTTCTAGCGCTGCCAAATGGGATACCCTCTCATGACACGATAGCAAGAGTATTTGCTTCCTTAAACCCTGAAGCATTTGAGCAATGTTTTCATCGTTGGGTGAGGTCAATTACTGAGGCAGTTGGTGCTCAAGTAATACCTATCGATGGAAAGACAGTACGACAATCGTTTGACCGTAATGGTGGACAAAAAGCAATTCATATTGTTAGCGCTTGGGCAAGTGAGCATAGGCTGGTATTAGGTCAACTGAAAGTAGATTCCAAATCAAATGAAATAACGGCGATTCCAAAATTATTAGAGTTGTTAGATATTGTTGGATGCATTATTACGAT
>JAHCSU010000252.1 GCA_023522315.1 Nostoc sp. CCCryo 231-06 | reverse complement strand
AAACTGGTTTGCTAGTTGCTGCTACTGTACCTCATAATAGCCGGAAGTGCTGTATCAGACTTAGTATTTGTGTCGCATTGCACCCTTTCTGATAAGCTACGGTTGGTGTGTTTCCAGGAATTGTTTACTTGCCAACACAGAAACAATCGGATACAGCGATATTCCTTTGCCAGTTACTTTCTAATCTGTATCAGCCAATCCAGGTTTTCCGCTACGACCAAAAGTTGAAAACGCTTTATATTCAAGCTGGTTTGAACGATGAAATTGCAGTCATAATTAATCAAGATGGGAATTGGATATTTGTTCTATGATTCAGAACCTCAACCAAATGACCAATATTGAACTAAAACGGTATATTTCAGAACATAGAAATGAGGAAGAAGCGTTTCGGGCTGCATTGCAAGTTTTGATGAGTCGTTGTGACTCTGCTACACAACAACCCTATCCTTTTGATCTAGATAATCCTCAGAGCGAGGTAGAAGCTCTCCTCTTAGAGAAACTCAATCGAACTGAGTAAGAAGCGATCGCCTATATTTTAAATTGGGACTTAGATAAATAGGCTAGGTGAAACCTTGAAGTAATCACCAAGCATTTTGGCTTGTGCCTTGCTAATCGAACGCTTACCATTAACAACTTCAGACACCACACCGCTCGATCCAATAACGCCTACCAAGTCAGCTTGACGGGTTCCACTTGCTTCCATAATGTGTTGAAGTATCTCATGAGGCACGGATAAATCCATCGGGTAGTTCTGTGCTTCATATACTTCAATCAGCTTCACTAGCAATTTATGTAGAACTCGCTGCTCTGGAGTGCGATTTTTCGCAAAGGTTAGACGCTCTACCACTGTCAACACACGTTCATATTCGTCTTCCGTCTCAATTACCTTGGGAGCAACTTCAGCTACCAGATTGCGATAAGCAGTTTCGTCAAAAGTAAAAGTCATTTTTCCATTTGCCTTTATCGTATTCAGTATGTGTAAGAAAGTATTTGTAGTAAACTACCTGGTCTTCATAATCAATACCGACAATTAGGCGATAATCATTACCCTTGACATTGAAAACAGTAAAGTTTCCAACTGCTTCAGCATCCTTGTAAATATTACGAACGTCCTCTAAGTTTTGCCATTCAGTCTTCTTGACACTTGCATACCAGTTGTCAATCTGCTTCTTGACATCAGGATACTGAGCGGTATCAGTGCGAAGGTTGCGAATTGCAATTAAATGCATTTGTTTCTAGCTTTTTTGCCATATATTTTCAATGCAAAATCAATTACTTTTATAGTCTCTCAAAACGAGAGTAAAAAATCAAGAGTACTTATTTGGAGTACGGGTTAGTTCAGGCTAATCCAGCATTGAAAAAGCTGGTGACAATGATGGCTCACTGGTGTGAGATCCTAGAGACAGGTAATGGAGGCTAAACAGAATGGAACAACATCATAAGCCAACGGTTATAATCACAGGTGCATCTTCAGGAGTCGGTTTGTACGCTGCCAAGGCTCTTGCTGAAAGAGGATGGTATGTAGTGATGGCCTGTAGGGATATAGCGAAGGCTCAACTTGCAGCCCAATCTGTGGGAATCGCTCACCAGGGAAGCTATACTATCATGCATATCGACCTTGGCTCAATGGAAAGCGTTCGACAATTTGTGAAGAACTTCCGAGCAAGCGGAAACTCCCTAGACGCTTTGGTATGTAATGCTGCAATTTATATGCCCTTAATAAAGGAACCACTGCGAAGCCCAGAAGGATTTGAGTTAAGTGTTGCTACAAATCACCTCGGACACTTCCTTTTGTGCAACCTAATGCTTGAGGATCTGAAGAAGTCATCTTCAGATCCAAGGCTCGTAATTTTAGGAACTGTCACCCACAATCCAGATGAACTGGGCGGGAAGATTCCACCGCGTCCTGACTTGGGCGATTTCCAAGGCTTTGCAGAAGGATTTAAAGAGCCAATCTCGATGATTGATGGCAAGAAATTTGAACCCGTCAAAGCTTACAAAGACAGCAAGGTTTGCAACGTACTAACTATGCGGGAACTGCATGAACGCTATCACGAGTCAACCGGTATCGCCTTCAGCTCTCTCTATCCGGGATGTGTTGCAGAAACGCCGCTATTTAGAAACCACTATCCCCTATTTCAGAAAATCTTTCCTTTATTCCAGAAGTACATCACTGGAGGATATGTGTCTCAGGAGTTGGCGGGAGAACGGGTTGCTGCGGTGGTTGCCGATCCTGAGTACAATCAATCTGGTGCTTATTGGAGCTGGGGAAATCGACAGAAGAAAGATGGCAAGTCCTTTGTTCAAAAAGTCTCTCCTCAAGCCCGCGATGACGAAAAAGGCGATCGCATGTGGGAACTAAGCGCAAAGTTGGTTGGACTTGCATGACCAAACAGGATGCAATAATTTGATTTTTACTTGATAAACGACCTCTAAAGGTGAGTGATGGCAAAGGTAAAACGCAGTGGTGGACAAGGTTTGGGGAAACCACCTGGTATTGATGGAAAATTAATACCTCCCACTTCTTAGAATCCTTAAGGTGCGTTACACTCTGTTAACGCACCGATGTTAATCGTAAAGATATGCGAGAAATTGTCTAACCATTTCCGATGGAAACTGCCATGTCTTCCCTAAAGGCGCATTCCCAAACGCTATATGACACGGATTACTTGCAATGGATAGAAACGACTGTAGAAAAATTGCAAAGTCACGACTACGCGAACGTGGATTGGGAGATTCTGATCGAAGAAATTGCCGACATAGGAAGGAGTGAGCGTCGGAGTCTCAAGAGTAATCTGATTGTAATTCTGGTGCATTTGCTCAAATGGCAATTTCAGCCCGATAAGAGAAGTGGTAGTTGGCAAGGAAGCATCATTGAACATCGTAGACGTGTCAAAGAAGCTCTAGATGATTCGCCTAGTCTCAAATCCTATCTTGATAACATTTTTGCGGAGTGTTATGCACAAGCGGTTAAGCAAGCAAAAGCTGAAACTGGTTTGTCAGTGGAATCCTTTCCTCTGGTGTGTCCATACCAACTACCAGAAGTCACAGATGATGAGTTTTTACCTCAGTAAGCACTGAATCAAGCTGTATGTGCCGCTTCGTTCTCTCTACAGTTACACCTCTCTATTCTCTACTCTTGACTTATACCTGTAACAGATGTAAAATTAAGGACACATTGAAGGGGAGTAGCTGCTGGCAAAAAAATGAAAGCCAGTACATCTGAATCAACATACTGGGCGATAAAGCCCTGGTTCAGATGGCGAATAATCAATATTTGAAAGCGAGACCTTCACTAAGTTCACACCGAAAAGTGTAAACTTGGTGAGGTCTTTTGGTTCTCATCAAGCTTCACATCGGTAAAGGATTCTTCAGGAGCTTGAGAGAGTGTTAACAGCTTTTACCGCAGGTTTATTATTAATAACAGTTTCAGAACTAGGCGATAAAACATTTTTTATTGCTGTAATTTTGGCAATGCACCACCCGCGGCGGCTGGTATTTATAGGTGTGACAGCTGCTTTAGCAGCGATGACAATCCTTTCGGTGCTATTTGGACAAGCGGTATCTTTCTTACCAAAAGTTTATATTCATTACGCCGAAATAGTTTTGTTTATTGCCTTTGGTATCAAGCTGTTATACGACGCTAGTAAAATGTCCTCAGCTGCTTGTGATACAGAAGTTGTAGAAGAAGCCGAAGCTGCGGTGAAAAAAGCAGATTTGGAGTTACCAAAGCAAAAGACTTCCTTGGCAATTCTCATAGAAGCCTTTGTGTTGACATTTATGGCAGAGTGGGGCGATCGCACCCAAATTGCCACCATTGCCCTAGCGGCAGGTAATAATCCCATTGGAGTCACAATAGGTGCAATTTTAGGACATGCCTTATGTGCTGCGATCGCAGTTATCGGCGGCAAAATGATTGCCGGACGCATTTCTGAGCGTCAACTCACCTTGATTGGCGGATGCCTGTTTTTAGTCTTTGGTATCGTTGCTGCCATTCAAGGAGCGTGAGGGGATGAGAGGGCAGGGGAGGCAGAATAAGAACTTCTGATTATTGAGCCATGCCCAATGCCCCATGCCCAATGCCCATTACTTCGGAGTACTTTCCAGTGAAGGCGTGGGAGATGCAGCACGATTAGGGATGGGGGAAGCCGTTGCTGCATTCTTAATTTCATCTTTGTACTGAGCAGGTGCTAAAGCTGCGGCGCTATCAAATAAAAGTTTTGCATCTGCGTCTTTGCCCTGTTGTTTTAAGAGCATCGCTTTAGCCACAACGGGGCGAAAATCCTTGGGATCTTTCTTAATTGCTTGGTCATATACAGAGCTAGCTTGAGCATAGCGTTTCTGGGAAGCGTGAACAGAACCTAACAGCACCTGCACGGCTACTGTATCTACACTTCCAGGCTGAATTTTATTCGCTTGGGCTGCGTTAGAGAGGGTTTCTTGCAGCAAACCAATGGCTGCTTCTGGGCGTTGCTGACTGATTAACAAAGCCACCATTCCTTGTAAAGCCTTCAAATCGCCTGGTTTGGTCTCCAAAATCGAGCGATAAGCTTGAGCGGCTCCTTCGCGATCGCCAATTTGTTGTTTGGCTTGAGCCAGTAGCACTGAATATTCTGACTGTTCAGGATTCAGCTTGGCTAACTTTTCTAAAGGTTCAATGACAACTTGGATATCAGCTGGTTTAACCTCATTTTTTTCTTTTTGACTCAGTAATTGTAGCCGCGCCTGCAATAAGCCCTTGAGCGCAGTCTGATTTTCTGGTTCTCTTTGCAAAACCAGTTCATAACCCCGTACTTCGTCTTCCAGTTTTGATTTTTGGTCAGAGGAGGGCAAAGTGCCTCTGGTGCTAGCGCTATTCTGGTTTGAGGGTGGCGTATTATTAAATGCTCCAATTATGGGAATCACCGAAACACCCACAAAAGCGAGAATTGCCAGCGCCAAGACGACTTGAACTATCCAACGATTGCGCGGTTGAGACACAGTTTTGTCTTTCTCCTAAATTTTAATGACATTATCATTTACACAAATCGTAAAGTTAAAAATTTCCAAAACTTTGCGGAATACCGTCAATTGCCTGTGAATTTTATAACAATTAACTATTTACACTGCTAAAGTAAGTGATGACTTTAGGAGGAGCCATCAGAATTGTAGCTATGATATGCTTCCGAAACTAGTGTAAAGGCGCTAAATTACACGTTTAGTGTTTATACACTCAATTTAGCGCCTTTAGTATTGTATAGAGTACCCTAGTGTGACTTTGTTAAAAGCAAATATACTTTCATCAGTCGCACAAATGCTGTTTCCAGATGCCTTTGTAAAATCCCACAATGGGATGTGTCTCCGCCGCAAGGAGTTTTTATGAATTCCGACCTGATGCCGTTGCCTGAATCCTCCAATTCTTCTGCCTCTAACCAGGGCCCAACTAACATAGAGGCAGCCGCTAATGTTCATATAGCAGCCAAGTCCTCTAAACCTGAAAATTCGCCTGTTAACCCCATTGAGACTGACTCAAATGGGAACTTAATCAATCGACAGCAACCGATTCCGCCTCCCAGTGAGCCGATGCAATATCGAGCAATCGGGTTAGTTAGGGGTCGCTATCATGCTAGTAGCGAACAATTTACTCAAGGTACGCTGCTGACCACAGATGGTGTAGAACTCAATGCCGTCCTCCTAGGCCGGATTATGAGCTTAGTCAAGAATCACCTAGACTTAGAAAAAGAACACTTGTGGGTAGTATATCCACGGACAAGACAAGAGAATGATACCTTGCACATCCAAATCGTCGGAGTTTGGGAGCCAGAAAATCTGGCTAAAAACTCAACAGATGAAAACGAGCCAGACTTGGAGTTGCAAGAGTTACAGACACCCGATGATGGCTTATCCGAAAACTCTGAATTAAGCACAATTCCCGTAATTCCCTCATCAGAAGTAGCAGATGGTGGTTTTTCTGTTCGTGGTGAGGTAGTATACCAATCTTTTGATGCTAAAAGCTTGGTTGTCAAAATTAGGCAGGCTGCACGCAAACCAACTGACAAACCCAAGTATTTTAAGTTGAAATTGAGGGGTGTGTTGACCACCAAAGCAGTAGGAAAGTTCTGGGACTTCCAAGCCAAGCGAGAAGCTGACGTTTTGATAGTAGAAAAAGCTGAGGCGATCGCTGACTTGCCCAAAAAACGCAAACCACCATTTAAAGGTGGCCCTCGGGCTGGCAGTGGCGGTGGTGCTGGTGGTAGAAAACCATTCCCCCCCAGGCGCAGTGGCGAAACCCCACGTCCTATCAAGAAAACAGGTGCAGGCGGCGACACCTCTGTGGTGTCAAAACCTATACCCAAAACACCCGCTCCTAAGCCCATAAAGCGACCGAAACCAGCTCAAGAATAAGGTATGGGGAAGTAGGGGGAGATGAGGGAGCAGGGGAAGTAAACTCCTCCTCATCCCCCTCATCTCCTTAAAAATCCGTCCGACGGTCTTGGGGTAGAAAAGATCGCTCCATCGGAATTGGGGAAACTGGTTCTGTAAGGGTAAACGTACCTGCTTCGATCCACTTTTTCAACTCTAGGGCGACTTGCCTAGAAAAAAACAAACTCGCTAAGGGGGCAGAGCGTACAGCTTTGCCCTCAATGGTGATCCGCCCGGATTTAAGTTGGGCGTAACTCACCAAACCAAAGGTGGGACGGACGCGCCGGGGAATAGAAAAATCCACTATTGGGGCTACTAAGTCTTGATCTTGGACGGCACAGTGTTCAACTACTTGTTCATTTAATACAGGGAGTGGTACACCAACACCTAACATCAATGAGGGGCCATAACTTTTGAAGTAACATCCCCGTACCCAGTGAGCATCCATTTGCTTGGCATCACCAATTAAAGCTAAAGTGGCAGAAGGCCCTATCGGTGTACGATTAGCTAAACGCTTTTGTAAGGGGAAGTGCTGAGTGCCTTCCCAGGCGACATAGCCAATACCACCGCCTAAAAAAATTCGAGTCCCTATACCAACGAGCTGCAAATCAGGATCGTTGAGTAAGGGGGAAATAGCACCGGGGTTAGAGTAAACAGCATTCCCCAAACGCGGTTGTAAAGGCCCGAGATAGGTGAAGAGGGGGCGATCGCCACCATTTACACCAACAATAAAATTTTGATAAAGATTGCGCGGATTGAATAAATAAAACTGATTAATCGTTTCACTGGTAATTGTAGTTTCAAAAGTTGCTCTGGGATAACAATCTGTTACTTGTCCTTGCGCTTTTACATGTATGGGTTTACCAGCGATCAAATCTTCAATTACATGACCCCCGCCACGTTCTCGGACTTCTTCCCCGTCCGTCGTCTCCACAGCAGAAGTCGCACCCAAATATAAATCTACTGCCCCAAAACCAGAGTATGCTGGTACGCCATCTAACCAGCAGCGACGAATTTTTATCGGGGGGTCAGTGTGTCCGAGATTTATAATTGCACCGCTTGATTCCATCGGCTCAAACGTGCCAGTGGTAATTACATCAACTTCTTTAGCAGCTTTAGTAACACCGATTTCTACAACTCGTGCTTTTAATTCTTCAGTTGTCAACACTACCGCACGTTGGCGGCTGATTTTCTCGTTAATTTCTGCAATTGTTCGCATTTTATCAGTGCTAGCACTTCCTGGTGTCTTCCTTTTTGAAGGATATCTTGATAAATCACCGACTCTTGCATAATTTGCTCTCAAAATAGTTGTCACCAATCTCTGCGCGACAGTTTATCACCTCAAATAGGGTTAAAATTCCCAAAAAAACAATTCAAGTATTGCCAAGTCCAAATCATATATTTTTTAGGGACTGCACACTACTTATGTCTTAAATATTTTTTATCCTTACGTAAAATTACCATAAATAAAGTCTTGCATTATCAATCAAATGTATGTATGGTTAGGATTGACGAGTACAGCTTGGCAAAAATGATTTTACGTCAACCGAAAGAAACATTTCTAGGTTTTGTAAGCATTATAAGTCAACTAGTCAATCGCAAAGTGAGAGCTAAAAGCAGATGCTAGAAGGTTTTGGGAAGGGAGAAATTACTTGGGAGCGGTAATAAAAAAATGTCTCAACAAAAGTTGATGGCTACTCTCTGGCAACTTATCCTAACTTCTACCCCCTGAAAGCAATTCTACTTGTTGCGATTCATTATATTCCTACACTCCACCCGATAACGAATTGAGTAAGATGCAATCACTACTACTTCTGAATTAACTAATCTTGAGCCAAGAAACCAAAGTAATATTTCCAATAGGGTTGAAATTTTATCCTCTCCACCAGATGAGAAAAAGTTGTTTAACTTGAAGGTAATTGAGTATTTATTACTTACAGCTTTTGTCTCTTCTGGACTATTTATTATTTTTTTCTCAGAAGATAAAACAGTTGTAATTTCTGGAGCAGTATCTCTAACTTTTGTGTTTTTTTTATTGCTCATCAATAGACAAGTATTTCAGAACTATAAAAAGGCCGCTTTTCAGTCTGAACTCACCAAAAAAGCTGAACTCTATAGTTATCTATTGACCAATCCTAACTCCTGGAATAAAGATACCCTGACTCTAACAAGAGGAAAGGCTTTACAATACAGCCAAGACTTGATTGACGATTATAAAAAAATTAGGGGTGTATCAAGGAACCTTTACTATAGTTTGCAAATTGCGACAGTGATTTTATCAGGAGTCACACCAATTTTAGTTCTGGTAGACAAATTAGAAGCAGGACAAGCTTGGCTCAAGTGGCTCCCTGTACTATGCCCAGCTATTGCTTCTATAGTTGCCAGTATAGTTACCTCTTTTCCTTTTCAGAAGAATTCGCTTGCTGCTAACACAGCCGTTGAATTGTTAGAAGCTGAACAAGAGAAATTTATATTGGGAGTGACTGCACCTTATCGTTGTTATGACGTGTCTGACGAAGCTCAACAGCAACAAAAGGCAAGTCAAGCATTAGAATACTTTATTGTTCAAGTGAACAATATTCATCTCAACCAATTGCAACAAACGAGTGACACGCAATCAGAGAAGACAGAATCAGCTTCATCTAATGAGTCAAACAAAGCGGTAGCATAAGTAACGAAATAGAAAAATAGCTGATTAGCTAATTTTGGTGACGAATCAGTCAAGTATTGTTTGTGGTGATTGTTTAAAATAGTATTTCTTCAGACTGGCTCGAAAAGCCCAAATTCGCAAGTTTTTTTAAGAAGTTGCGAATATTCTTGTTATTTCACTTAAGCTTAATAGTACCGCAAGGCAAAAGTCAAAAGTATTATTGAATGGGATTATTTAGAGATTTTAAATAGCTGCTCAATTTACGCCGTGGCGTACTAGAAGACTGACTGTACTTTTTTTCGCCTGAATCTGATACCGTTAATGAAGAAAAAGATCAACAGCGCTATGAAGGGATATTGTAATTTTTAAGCGATCGCAAAATCCTTTTTTTTTACTGTTGCAGTAGTTCTTTTTCACTTTGCCAATGCTGCTATGTTACCGCTAGTTGGTGAAGAATTGGCACAAGGTAAACGATGATTGCAGGTCGGGGGATTTATAATTGCAGGTCGCTACACCTATGGAAAAAAATTTCCTTGAACAGCCTATCTTTGATAAGTTGTTCAAGGAATCGCAACTAATTGATTAGGTTTTTAGATCATTTTTCAGGCAAGATTCAAAGGACTACCAGAGGCGATCGCCTGCTGCTGGAGATCAAGGACTGAAGGAACAGATAATCCTGTTTCAACACCAGAAGTCATCAACCCAGCGAGGTTGCTACGACTTGCGGCTCCATTTAGTAGTGATATTCCTAAGCTTTCTAAATCAACAAATGAGTTGCGGGTGATGGAACTAGTTTCTACCCACTTGAGTTGGGCAAGTAAATCTCCGGTAGAGGCAATACTGATACGAGTGGAGAACTCATTGCCCTGCTGGTTTTTGGTGATGGACAGTTGATCGAAGCTCAAACCACCAATAAGACCAAGGTGATCGTAGCTTTGGAATTGGTCGAATGGCACTAAGAAAAGGCGAAACGCTTATCAATTAAGCAGTTTGCAATTGCT
>JAHCSU010000251.1 GCA_023522315.1 Nostoc sp. CCCryo 231-06 | reverse complement strand
ACCTGACTAAACCCAGACGCACTGCCATCTTGATCAAAGAACAGTCCACCTGTAACATTATCATAGATAAATCGTTGAGCGATCGTGGTTGCAGATGTTCCAAGGGTAAACTGACTAGCTGAGACTATAGGTGTTAGTAACCCGCCACCAAAGGTAACACCCTGTATCTGAATCAATTCATTAGTCGCGTTGAAGTCATAAATACTACCAATGCCTTGATTATAAGAATAGAAAGCAAAGGTATCAGCACCAGATCCTCCATAGAGGTCATTATTACTAAAACTATTTAGGATGTCATCGCCATCGCCACCATAAAGGGTATTATTACCTAAATACCCACCCGTTAGGATATCGTTACCTGCACCGCCAATAATCGTATCATTCCCACCATTGCCCCCAGAGAGCGTATCGTTGCCATTGCTCCCCACAATGTTGTCATCATAGGTTGTACCTATAATATTTAATCCTTCGATAAACTTATAGCTAACTCGATTATTGCCCGTCGTAATTGATCCAATGTTAGTAGTAGCATTGAATGTCGAAGTGATTCCTCCAGTAGCATAGGTGTAATCGGCGGACAACAAATCATCACCTTTACCCCCATCTACTGTTTGAGTCACTAAAGAAGATGGGGCAGTAGATGAAGGCTGTACAGCAAAAGAGTCATTACCATCGCCTCCAGAGAGCAGATTATCGCCTTCTGAATTACGAACATCCAAGGAATCGTCACCAACGCCACCGTTAAGAGTGTTATCGCCTGTTGAACCCCTAGCACTCAATGTATCGTTACCTGCACCTCCGTTGAGGGTGTTATTGCCTAAAGAGCGAGAGTCAAAGAAGCCGAAATCGGAGCCGGAGCCGCCAGAAAGGTCAAGAGAATCATTGCCATCGCCCCCAGAGAGCAAGTTATCACCTTTTGAACCGCTAGCACTCAAGCTATCGTTACCTGCACCTCCGTCAAGGGTGTTATTGCCTAAGGAACGAGAGTCGGAGGAGGAGCGACTATACCTGTAGAGTCCAGAAATGTCAAGAGAATCATTGCCATCGCTCCCAGAGAGCAGGTTATCACCTTTTGAACCGCTAGCATTCAAGCTATCGTCACCAGTACCACCGTCAAGGGTATCATTACCTGCACGGTTAATGAGAGTATCATTTCCCGCACCGCCAATGAGAATATCATTTCCCGCACCACCTCTTAAAAGGTCATTACCACTCAAGCCGTCGATGATGTCGTCACCCCCCTGCCCATTGATGACATCATTGGAGTTGTCAAAACCCGTAATGTTGTTGGATAGGTCATTGAGGAAGGTAACAGCGTTCCTTTTGAAGAGGCTAGTTCGAGTCGAATTAGCATCAAACACATCAAAACTGTCGGTGATGGTGGTTTGTCCATCAAACAGGATATTGCCAATAGCAGGTCGTGAAGAAGTTGCTGGCAGATTATGCAGGTTTTCTAATTTGAAGTTTTGGAGAATGACTTTAGTATTATTAGTATTAGCGTCTTCAAATGTGATTTCTAAGTTGTTACCATTTTGAGTTAATAGCAGATTTTGAGCAGTGAAGGCAGTCAAGCGACTATTTTTAAATTGCAGGGTGTCTAAAGAGGCAATCACCTTTGCTGAGGGATTTAAGCCTTTACCCACGCCACCGAAATCGGTGATAATATCAGTACCGTTATCAGTGATGCCCTCGACCGAGTTGTAACCAAATGTATCATTGCCAGCGCCACCACTTAAGGTGTCGTTACCAGCCGCACCCGTTAGGATATCATTACCTTCACCACCAAGAATCACATCATTATCATCGCTGTAAAAAGACCCCCCGGACAACACATCGTCACCCTTACCCCCATCTATCGTATCATTGCCACTATAGCCCCCAAAGAGCGTATCGTTGCCATCTTTCCCAACAATCAAGTCATCGTCGGCTGTACCCGATATATTGAATCGTTCGATATTTTTGTAAGTAACCCGATTCGTGTCCACCGTAATTGAGCCAATGTTCGTAGTAGCATCAAATGTCGCACTGAAACCCCCGCTAGCATTGTTGTAATCAACAGACAACACATCGTCACCCTTACCCCCATTTATCGTATCATTGCCACCATTGCCCGCAGAGAGCGTATCGTTGCCATCGTTCCCCACAATATTGTCATTGTATGCTGTACCTCTGATATCTAATCGTTCGATATTGTTATAACTAACTAGATTTGTGCCTGCTGTAATTGAGCCAATGTTAGTAGTTGCATTGAATGTCGTTGTGATTCCTTTGGTAGCATACGTATAATCGGCAGACAACACATCGTCGCCCTCACCCCCATCTACCGTATCATTGCCACCACTCCCATCTACCGTATCATTGCCACCAGAGAACCCAGAAAGCGTATCGTTCCCATTGCTCCCCACTATATAGTCATCGTAGGCTGTACCTCTGATATTTAATTGTTCGATATTCTTGTAGCTAACCTGATACGTGCCTGCTGTAATTGAACCAATGTTAGTAGTTGCATTGAATGTCGTTGTGATTCCTTTGGTAGCCACCCTGTAATCGACGGACAACAAATCGTCACCCTTACCCCCATCTACCGTTTGAGTTACTAAATCAGAGGGGGCAGTATCTGTGGGGCTTAGATAGAAGGAATCATTGCCATCGCCCCCAGATAGTAGGTTATTACCTGTTGAATACTCAGCACGCAATGTATCGTCACCAGCACCACCATTGAGAGTGTTATTGCCTGAGGAGGGGTAATAACTATCTCCACTGCTGTACCCGATGAGATAGCCAGAAATGGAGAGAGAATCATTGCCATCGCCACCAGAAAGTAAGTTATTGCCTGTTGAAAACTCAGCCCTCAAGGTATCGTTACCAGCGCCACCGTTGAGGGTGTTATTCCCTGAGGAGCTAAAACCAAAGTACGCTCTATATTGAGCATAGCCAGAGGTAGAGAGAGAATCATTGCCATCGCCCCCAAAAAGTAAGTTATTGCCGAATGGAGACTCAGCATTTAAGGTATCGTCACCAGCGCCACCGTTGAGGGTGTTATTCCCTGAGGAGGCAATATAGCTGTACTCTTCTGAAAAGTAAGAGGCGTTAAGAGAATCATTGCCATCGCCCCCAAAGAGTAAGTTATTGCCTTTTGACGCCATAGCACTCAAGGTATCGTTACCAGCGCCACCGTTGAGGGTGTTATCGCCTGTTGAAAATTCAACATTCAAGCGATCGTTACCGTTACCAATACCACCAACGAGGGAGTTATTGCCCGTATCATCAATGAGGGTGTCATCCCCAGCACCACCAATGAGAGTATCATTCCCCATAACACCTCGCAGCAGGTCATTGCCACTCTTGCCATCAATGATGTCATCGCCTCCTTGACCATTGATAACATCATCTGAGTTGTCAAAACCGCTAACGTTATTGTTCAGGTCGTTCAGGAAGGTGACTGTGTTCTTATTGAAGATAGTGCTTTGGGTGGAGTTGGCATTGAAGACATCTAAGCTGTCGGTGATGCTAGTTTGCCCATCAAACACAATATTGGCCAAGTCTACAGTCGCTCCAGTAGATTTGCTCAGGTTATCCAGGTTTTCCAAGGCAAAGTTTTGCAGGATGACTTTTGCACCAAAAAACTGGGTTTTATAAAGATGGCTTTCAAAGCTGATTTCCAGATTGTTGCCATTCTGGGTCAATAGCAAATTTTGGGCA
>JAHCSU010000250.1 GCA_023522315.1 Nostoc sp. CCCryo 231-06 | reverse complement strand
TAATGACTAATGACTAATGACTAATGACTAATGACTAAAATTATGCTTCCTTTTATCCGGTCAGATTTAGCCCAATTTACCGCGTACAAACCTCACCCCAGCAGCGATACAGCCGAATCTGTCCCCGGGCAATTTGATCGGCTAGATACAAATGAAAGCCCTTATGATTTACCACCTGAATTAAAAGAGAAGTTGGCCTGGACGTATCAGCAAGTAATTGAAACAAATCGTTATCCCGATGGCGGACATGAGACACTTAAGGATGCGATCGCACAATACGTCAATGAATCAGCCGCCATCTCGCTATATACTGCTGCCAATATTTCTGTTGGAAATGGTTCAGATGAGTTGATCCGCTCTTTATTAATCGCCACCTGTCTAGGAGGAGAAGGTTCAATTCTAGTTGCCAATCCCACTTTCTCTATGTACGGAATTTTGGCACAAACTTTAGGCATTCCTGTAGTGGCGGTGGGTAGAAATGAAGCAAATTTTGAAATTGACTTAAAAGCTGCACAGGCTGCGATCGAACAAACTCAAAATCCCCCCATTCGCGTAGTTTTTGTAGTGCATCCCAATTCACCGACTGCCAATAGCTTAACTGCGGCAGAGTTGGCATGGTTAAGAAGTTTAAGTGAGCATATTTTGGTAGTAATTGATGAAGCTTACTTTGAATTCAGTCAAACTACCCTAATAGGTGAATTAGCACAACGCCCCAATTGGGTAATATTACGTACTTTTTCTAAAGCCTTCCGGTTGGCAGCTCTCCGTGTTGGTTATTGCGTCGCTCATCCCGAAGCGATCGCCATCTTAGAAAAAGTTCGCTTACCCTACAATCTCCCTAGCTTTTCCATAGCAGCAGCATTAGTTGCTTTACAAAACCGCACACTCTTATTAGAGTCAATTTCCCAAACCCTGAGTGAACGAGCTAAACTCATCGAAATTTTATCCCAGCAACCAGAACTACAAATTACCCCAAGCGCTGCTAACTTTATTTACCTGCGTCTTAAACCAAATAGTTTTAATTCACCAGATGCTGCGTTAAAAACTTTCCACCAGAAACTTAGAACACTTGGCATTATTGTGCGACACATTAGCGGAGGATTACGAATTACCGTAGGGACAATCGAGGAAAACGCCCGCACCGTTAATCGAGTACAAGCTGTTTTGGCAAATTTGGAATTTTAGAAATTCACTCAGTAATTAAATCGGCTGTTCACCTCACTGCCCAAACGGCGTACTATTCCCACTGTTTGTGGCAGCACACCTACTAAAAGAGCAAAAGCAACATCCGGCAGAAGAGCCACTATATCTGGTGGAAAGTATTGTTCAAATTGATCGAGAATTTTCTGAACTCGCTGCCCAGGCACTGGGTTTTCTGTAATTTGTTTGATCAATCGAATCCACTGTCGCCTAATCAGGTAAGCCTTCTGGCGTTCTTCATTAGATTCGGGAGTTAATAAAGAGAGATTACCTATGGGCAGTGCCCTTTGGCAATCACAATCGTAATCCCCACCTACAGCAGCCCCAGGCCCAGCAAACTCTGCATGATAGCGTTTAAAGAGGATTAATCCATTTCGTCTACGACTATTGACGATGAAAACTTCCCCACTGTGTAAACGTGTAAGGATATCCGAGCCTTGCGATTGCTCAGTTCCATCTGGCATGACAAGAGAGTCAAGGAAACTAGCTTCAGGGTAATAAGTTGATACCATAGAGGTCTGATAGCGTCGATGCTGTTCGCTATCCATGTTTTTTAAACTTTCAACGAATTTGGTAGTAGTATGCACTTCAAAACAGAATTAGCTGTTATGTCAAATCAGGTTTTTGAATTCTTTATATTATCAAGAGTCTTTTGTCCAATTTTACTAAGATAGTAATAAATAGGCATTGTTTAGTAATTGAGTGATCATATTTTATGAGATATAACTAGATTTGTCTTCCAATTCAGAGAGGGTTTTCTTAAAGTTTTTATAAAGATGAATATCTTAATTAAAAAGTTATTATGAGCTATCCCTATTTTTCTCAGGGAAATTATATAGCTATTTTAATTATAATTAATTTATTTATCTATATAAAATATTCTAAAATACTTGTTGTTTAATAGCAAATAAAAAAGACAACCTTTAATGATTTAAGATAATTTTTATAAAGTTATATTTTTATTAATATTACGAATAAGAATATCCGTAAAAATTCCAAATAAAATATCCTTAAAAGACAGTACAGTTCAAAGCATTTCTTCTGTCGGTGTTCTCTGCGCCTCTGTGGTAGCCAGAGGGCTTGCCCTCTGGGTGACGCTCGTACCGACGCTCGTTCCTCTCTACGAGACGCTGTGCGTAGCTTGCTTCCCCGTAGGGGTACGCTATCGCTAACGCTCTAAGCGAACGCGAACAGCGTCTCGTAGAGAAGTTATGGCGAAGCCTTTACGCTGCGCTAACAGCAGTCGCTCACGGGGAAACCCACTTCTCTACGTGACGCTACGCATTGGTGGAAGCCTCTCATAGAGATGGTGGTTCGATAATTTTTTCAAAAATCCAACTATATGTAGCGTGCGTTAGGACGGAGACCGTAACACCAAAGTCTTCGGACGGTGCGTTACGTAACGCTTTTACACCCTACATATATTTCAAAAATCAAATAGGATTCCTATATATCTAAATAGCTAGAGATATATAGATAATATTAGCTTAGTTTTTAATTAAGTTAGTTTGTGCTTTGATTGTCAATATTGGTGATAATTATTCACAAAAATAATTACAACATCAAAACTTATTTATTAGACTTATCCTTAAAACAAAATTTGTGAGAAAATGATATAGGAATAAAGAAATTAGTGCA
>JAHCSU010000025.1 GCA_023522315.1 Nostoc sp. CCCryo 231-06 | reverse complement strand
GTTCCTCAACCCAACCTACACATTTTTATTTTTTGGGCTTAACCGAACCGTATTGATTTAAAATCAGTGATAAACCTACCCTATAAGCTTTTTTACTTTTTACTTTTGACTTGCAAGACTAGTCTTTTACTCAGAGAATTTGGCTTCTCTGAGGTTTGCCCCATCGAGTATGGCATCCTTGAGAACTGCTCCATGAAGCCCGGCCAGATATAAGCTTGCACACTGGAGGTTAGCTCCAAAGAGGTTGGCTCCTTTTAGACTAGCTGCACTGAGGATTGCTCCTTCTAAGTTAGCTAAATATAAGTTAGTACCTTCTAGGTTAGCTGCACTGAGAATTGCTCCTGCAAGATTAGCTTCTGTGAGGTTAGCTTCAGCAAGATTAGCTTGATAGAGATTCGTCTGTTCTAGGTTCGCCTTATTTAGATTTGCTCCTCTCATGTCAGTGTGACTCAAATCAAGTTGCTCATTCTCTGGGTCTTTGTTTACATCTCTTCTAGCGATAACGGTAAGGGCTGCTTGAATATCTACACTAACTTTTGTTGACAGGTTGCTCGTTATTTTCTCTTGGGGCATGTAAGGAGCATTTTCTCGGACAAAAGTAGTAAGAATGTCCATAATTATCCAGTGGTACTGTGGATAATTTTGGGCAATTTGCTCTAAATCATTAATTCCAGCCAGACTGGTTTCTATTGTCTTATTCTCTAGTTGTTCAATTGCTATTCTTAAACGTTCTTTTGGCGACTGATGCTGATTTTGGTTAACTTTTACCTGAAAAGCATGTATCTTAAGATATATTTTTGATAACTGAGTGTTATTTTTTGGTAAAATATTTTTTATACCATGAAAAACATTAATAATTACTGTCAACATTTGTAAGCGATAAAATGAGGTTTAAAAAATTACTTGTACTCATTACTTTTCATTCTTCACTATTAACTAACCCTGAACATGATGATTTTGATTGATGCCTAATCATTGATAGAGCATTCATAAATCATTTATGAATACGACTTACGCAAAATATCTCTCAAACTCTCATTTCTCCGTGTCCTCTGCGCCTCTGCGGTTCGTCATTCCATAACTTATGCGTAAGTCCTAATGAAAAGCAATAATTATAAAGGATAGCCTTCTTTTCCCAGATCCGCTACGCGAACACGAAAAATTTTACAACTCAAATAGTATTGTTATTAACTACTTCAATCAATGCAGCAAAAATTACAGCCTATAGTTAAAAACCTAGTGTTGATTGGTGGCGGTCACAGCCATGCAATTGCCCTGAAAATGTTTGGGAGAAAGCCTTTACCTGGTGTCCGTTTGACGTTGATTACCGCAGCCAAAAAGACAGCCTACTCTGGAATGTTACCAGGACACATTGCCGGATTTTACAGCCACGATGAATGTCATATTAACTTGCGACCTTTAGCTAAGTTTGCTCAAGCACAGTTGTATATTGACACAGTAGTTGGCCTAGACTTGGAAAATCACAAAGTTCTTTGTGCTAACGGACTTGTGGTAGATTTTGATGTGCTGTCTATTGATATTGGCAGCACTCCGGCCACAGTGTCTGTATCAGGTGCAGCAGAATATGCGATCGCAGCTAAACCAGTATCGCAGCTATTGGAACATTGGGATGAACTAATTGAAGCTGTAGGTAAAAATCCTCAAGAACCAATTAGGATTGCGATCGCAGGTGGTGGCGTTGGTGGTGTAGAATTGGCGCTGTCGATGCAATCTCATTTACATCGCATTTTACGTCAAACTCAACAACCAATTCAAAATCTGGAAGTTCATTTATTCCAGCGTGGCACGGAACTGATGCCCAATTACCATTCATCAGTACGCCATCAAATTCAGCAAATTTTAACTGAGCGAGGTATTAAGCTACATATTGGGGAAACTGTGTGTAAAATTGCACCTACACCACACATGGAAACTAAAGAAACATTTGAAATTAAATGCGAATCTGGCTTGACAGTAGAGTGTAATAAAGTTTTTTGGGTAACACAAGCATCAGCACCCGAATGGTTAAAAACTGCTGGATTAGGAACTGATGAGCAAGGTTTTATTTTGGTAGAAGATACGTTGCAATCTCAAACGCACCCCCAGGTATTTGCTGCTGGTGATATTGCCACAATGGTAAATCATCCGCGTCCGAAAGCTGGGGTATTTGCTGTTAGACAAGGTAAACCTTTATTTGAGAATTTGCAGCGAATTTTATTAGGTAAATCGCTCAAACCCTATAAGCCACAGAAACAATATTTGAGTTTAATTGGTACAGGAGACGGAGGAGCAATCGCAACCAAAGGTATCATCACTTTACCACCTAATAAACTATTGTGGCGTTACAAAGATTGGATTGACCGCCGCTTCATGGAACGCTTTCATTTTGAAGAAATAAGGGAGTGGGGGAAGCAGGGGAAGAATAACAATGCCCCATGCCTTATTGAAGCTGTTCAATTAGCTCAATAATTTGTTGATAATACTGGGTATTTCCTTCTTGGTAATACAAGTCTGCGGATTTCTGGAAATCCGCAATTGCTCTTTGAGAGTCACCCAAATTTCGGTAGACATCTGCCCGAAGGATGTAAGCTGAAGCCCAATGAGGCTGACGCTGTAAAGCGAGGTTCAAGTCTGTAAGCGCTCCCTGCAAGTCTCCCAATAGAGAACGGCTACGACCGCGATTATACCAGTCTTCAGCAAAGCTGGGGTCGAGCGCGATCGCCCGACTGTAATCTTCTATTGCCCCTTGATAATCTTCTAGGGCATAGCGAGCATTAGCGCGATCGCTGTAAAATGCAGCAGATTGGGGATTTATTTGTAATGCTTGGGTGTAATCCGCGATCGCACTTTCATATTCTTCTAAAGCATAGCGGGTTGAACCTCGGTTGTAATATGCTTCAATTAAATCAGGATTAATTTCTAATGCTTGATTATAATCTGCGATCGCTCCTTGTTCATCCCCCAAAAGACGACGAGCATTGCCTCGATTGCAGTACGCTTGGGAAAATTCAGGAACAAGCTCTATTGCTTGGGTATTATCATCAATTGAACCCTGTAAATCTTGCAGGGCTTCACGGGCAATCCCGCGACCATAATAAGCTGCGGCTAAGTTATCATTAATTTGTAATGCGCGATCGTAATCTTTAATTGCTCCTTTATGATCTCCTAAAGAACGACGAGCCGCCGCGCGATCGCAATATCCTTCAGCTAAACTAGGGTTGAGTTGTAATAGGCGATTGCTATCTTCAATTGCACCTTGATAATCTCCCAGTCGGCGACGAGCATTGGCCCGAAAGCCGTATACTAAAGCTTGAGTCGGATTTTCTTGTAAGGCTTGATCATAATCTGCGATCGCACCTTCATAGTCTTCAAGAGTACTACGGACAAGACCCCGTTCAGAATAGGCTTGCACATCATCAGGATTGAACTTTAGCGCTTGGTTAAAATCCTCAATTGCTCGGTGATATTCTTTAAGATGAGCAAGAACCAGTCCCCGATTGTAATATGCTCCGGCAAACCTGGGGTTTATTTCTAGGGCGCGGTTGTAATCTGCGATCGCATTTTGATACTCTCCTAAAGAGTAGTAGGAATTACCTCGATTATGATAAGCTTCTGCCAAGTTTGGATCTAATTGTAATGCGCGGTTGTGGTCAGCGATCGCTTCGGGAAAATTTCCTAAGATATGGTGAATATTACCCCGATTGCTGTAAGCTGCGGCAAAATTAGGATGCCATTGTAAAGCTTGCTGAAAATCAGCGATTGCACCTTGATGATCGCCGCTCTCAAAACAAGCTACACCTCGATTATGATAAGCATTGGCAATATCAATATTGATATTATCAGCTAACTGGGTACTAGTTTCTATTGTTTGGATATAATCAGCGATCGCCTTGTCGTATTTCTCTAAGGCAAAGTAAGCATTACCCCGGCTGTGGTAAGATTGGGCGAGATTTGGATCGATTTGTAATGCTTGGTTGTGATCAGCGATCGCTCCTTCATAATCGGCTAAAAAGTAACGTGCATTACCTCGGTAACAATAGGCTGTGGCAAAATTGGGATTGATTTCTATGGCTCGATTAAAATCTGCGATCGCACCGCGATAATCTTTCAGTTGATCACTGAGAATAATCCCCCGATTATGGTAAGATTCAGCATAGCCAGAATTTAGGTTGATTGCTTGGGTGTAAGCTGCGTTTGCTCCTTGATAATCCCCTTGTAAGCTGTGGTTTAATCCTTGGTTTAAGAAGTCTTCGGCATTCATGTAATTTCTTTGGATTTTAACATTCTCTGGCTTTAAGGCAACGGGATTTTTAACGATATGTTTTTAAAATAGTTCCAGCTACTATTGTGCCTCTTGCTAAGATTTTAATTCCTGATTTTCTGTTAGCCCAGATCAGTGCGACGTATTTCAGGCGACTTAAACAGTAGCAAGCAGCGCAAATAAGAACGGTGGATGTTTGACTCGCCCTTTTTTACTGATATTGCTATAGTAGCGGATAACACATTTAAGTAAGTGCTATTTCATCTACTAGCAATATGGGTAAACTGTCTCAAAATCGTTTAAAACACTTTACTAGCCTAAAGTCCAAGTACCAAGCAACTAAATATAACGATTCATCACCTACAAGTTTGTTGTATCTCATCTTGCGAAAAGTTGATTTAGGTATTGAACTTAGTGATTTAGAATTTAATTGGTTAGGAGAGTCTGAGCTTAAAGAGACTTTAGAAGCTATCAAGCAAGAGCAGCAATCTAGATTCCAAGAATTTGGAAATCTAGAATTTGAATTCTCCAAATTAAAATCTAAGTACAAAGCTACAAAGCATGACGTTTCTTGGCAATCTAGTCATCTTTATTTCATTCTTTTGAAACTTGAGTCAGGAAATTTCCTCACTGATTCAGAAGTTAAATGGCTGAGAGCAAACAGTTTATATGAGACGAATCAAATTGCTCAAGAGGTAAACCGATTTACTCAACTTAAATCTAAGTACAAAGCTACTCAATATCAAGACTCATATCCTGATAGTAAATTGTATCAAATACTGAAAAAATTAGACGTAACAGAACGTTTAAGTAATGCTGAATATAATTGGCTAATCAATAACCAACTCTTGGAAACAGCAGAAATTTTTCAACAACAAGAGTCAGTAAAAGAAGCTAAATTTGCTCAATTACGAGAGAGATACCAAGCGAATACACACTCAGACTTATCATTATCCAGTCCACTATATCTAATACTGCAAAACATTGACGCCAAAAATAATTTAAGTGAGTCAGAAATTAACTGGCTCGAACAGCAAGAACTTAGCGAAACAGTTGCCATTGCTCAAGAATTGGAACAAACACGAGATTTTGCTGCTTTGAAAGCTAAGTATAAAGCAACTGATTATCAGGATTCTATGCCCAAGAGTCACCTGTATAAAATTCTCAAAAGGCTTGAGTTGTCCAATCAGTTAGGTGAACAAGATATTAACTTCCTCAAAAAACGCAAGCTGACTAAGATTATAGAAATTGCAAATGAAAAATACGCCTCTACCCTTAAATCCAAAATAGATTTAGGAGAACTACTTAATGAATCAGAAATTGAGTGGCTACAAAATAATAGACGTGAAGATATCATTATTATCGCTCAACAAAAGCACTTCGCTATCCTGAAAAGAAAATATAGATTGATAGAGCCTTCACTTCCGCTAGAGCCATTTTACGCGATTATGGTCAAACTAGAGAAAAAAGAACGGCTAGATCCTAAGTTGGTTTTGCAGCTTATGGAAGAGGAACTATTATCTCCTGGCGGGAAAATTGCTCTTGCATATTATAGGCTAGAAGCAGAGTTTTATGAGCAAGAATTTCACCGCACTGGAAATAAATGGGATATTCCCACCGCTAGTAGTTATTGGCGCAAAGCAGAGGAACCTGAGCAGGCATTAAAACTTACTAACTTAGACTTAAGTCAAATCAGAGAAAACAAGCTAAAGTCAGCAATTTTAGTAACTAGAGGTGCAGCATTCAGAGATATGAATAACTTAGCTGATGCAGAGATTTGTGCGAAAAATGCTATGGAATTTCACCCTGTAAGTCATCAACCTTATACCTTAATGGGTGCTATCTGTTATGACAGAGGGGACTATTTACAAGGTGATTATTGGTTTGAACAAGCTATTCAACGAGGGGCTGAAGTTGAAGATATAGATGCTGAAAGAAAACGAGTAATCAGGAGTACAAAAGATGAAAACAAACGACATGAAGCAGCAGAATATTTACTGAAAAAAGATTCAAAACGATATGCTTGGGCTAAGTCGTATCTCAAAAAATCGTAAGATAATGGTAAATAAACTGGTTTGCATCACCAAACTACCAACATGACCAGATTTATTCACGACCAATTTGCCAAAGACTATCTCGAACAATTACTCACTCCTTACGGTGAAGTTCAAGCAGCTAGACGAGTCGCAGGAGAAGTTCGACAAATTGACGTTTATTTCATCCACAAACCACAATTAAGTAACATACCACAAACACTCGGATTATTAGGTCAACTGTCACTACCCCTTGTCTATTTGAACCCTTTCGTAACGCAGCTTCAGCTACAGAAATTTGTGATTCTCTCTTAAAATTATTAGAGGTACGTGGCGATTTACAACGACAAGCAAATCGAAATAAAACTCGCATTCTAGAATCTGATTTACCAAAATTATGGATTCTTACCCCCACAGCATCAGCGCAACTTTTATCAGGATTTGGTGCTAACCCAAAAGTTGACTACCTGCCTGGAATATACTTTATGCCAGAATATTTGCGTACCGCGATAGTAGCAATTCATCAGTTGCCTTCTATCTCAGAAACCTTATGGCTGAGAATCATCGGTAGAGGTAACGTTCAAAAGCAAGCAATTGACGAACTAGAAGCTCTTAATTCTGATAACCCTTTCCGAAAAGCAGCGTTAGAATTACTGTACAACTTACAACAAAACTTACAAGTCACTCAAAATCAAGACGAGGAAGATAGGGAATTACTTATGCGATTAGCACCACTTTACCAACAAGACAGAGAACAGGCGATACAGGAAGGTGAACAACGGGGACTCGAAACAGGAATTCAGCAGGGAGAACGCTTGGTGGTGGAAAACTTGCTCAAAGTTCGCTTTGGTGAAATAGATAATGAACTTCAAGCAATTATTGAAACTTTATTGACGTTACCACCAGAAGAGTTTACGCCTTTACTATTGCAGTTATCCCGTGAAGAATTAATTCATAGGTTTCGCTAGTGTCAATCACATATCCTTTAATGATTAGCGTAAAGATTAAAGGAGAAGGAAAAAAAATAACCTCTTTTCCCTTCTCATTTTTTCCACTTTCTAACTCACGTTATAATGTAAAATTAAAGATATTAATATAGTGTTATAAAAATCAGCTGATAAGTTTTTTAAATAATGGAAAATTTATTTTATAGGTTTGCATTGCATGGATTTTGTGACAATTTTAGGATTAGCGGCTGCCACAATAACCACAATCTCTTTTCTGCCACAGATGTTTAAAACGTGGCATACAAAATCAGCAAAAGATGTTTCTTTGGTTACGCTGATTACATTCATAATTGGTGTTTTTTTATGGCTAATCTACGGACTATATCTAAAAGCCTTGCCAATTATTCTTGCTAATAGCGTGACATTGTTTTTTAACTTGATAATTCTATGGCTTAAAATTAAATATAGATAAAGAAACCCTGGCGACTACAAACTCTCGTCAGCCTGCGCGGACTAAAATCAAACTCACGTTAGCGTACCATCTCGTAGAAAAGAGAAGGAAAAGTGGTTTTTGCCTGTGTAGGCGCGAATTTCATAAGACTGTATTATTCAAACACCCCTAAAAAACACCAGTGACATCATCTGTATTTACCTCTGAACGCCTCATTTTCACCCCCGCCACCCCAGATACTAACGCTATTCCGATCATTTTTGCCTTTCCCAATGAGTACAGCGTAGGTATCACTAGCCTCGGCTATCAGGTAGTTTGGGCAACCTTAGCAATGCGTGATGATGTACAGGTGAGTCGCCTGTTTACAGATACTCACGAACAACTCCCCAGAACACCCGAAATTGTAGGATTTTCGATTTCCTGGGAACTGGATTATGTGAATATTTTAAATTTGCTCGAATCTTTAGAAATTCCCATTCAAGCAACTTCTCGTGATGATTCTCATCCGATAATTTTTGGTGGTGGCCCCGTTCTCACAGCTAACCCCGAACCTTTTGCAGCTTTTTTTGATGTAATTTTACTGGGGGATGGCGAAAACCTCCTGGGAAATTTCATTGAGGCGTACAAAGAAGTTAGAAATGCTTCTAGACAAACTCAACTAAAAAGACTTGCACAAGTCCCAGGAATTTATATTCCCAGTTTGTATGAAGTCGAATATCACAGCATGGATGGTGAAGTAAAGTCAATTAAACCAATTTCTCCCGAAATTCCCGCAGTGGTGCAAAAGCAGACTTATCGCGGAAATACTCTATCGGCATCGACTGTAGTCACCGAAAAAGCCGCATGGGAAAATATTTACATGGTGGAAGTGGTGAGAAGTTGTCCAGAAATGTGCCGCTTTTGTTTGGCGAGTTATCTCACACTGCCTTTTAGAACAGCGAGTCTTGAAGATTCGTTAATTCCAGCGATCGCAAAAGGTTTAGAAGTTACAAATCGGCTAGGATTATTGGGGGCTTCAGTAACTCAGCATCCAGAGTTTGAAGCGTTGCTAGATTATATTAGTCAGCCAAAGTACGATGATGTTCGTCTCAGTATCGCATCAGTGCGAACCAATACCGTAACAGTCAAGTTAGCAGAAACTTTGGCGAAACGAGACACGCGATCGCTTACCATTGCAGTAGAGAGTGGTTCTGAGAAAATCCGCCAAATCGTCAACAAAAAGCTGCATAACGACGAAATTATCCAAGCGGCGATAAATGCCAAAGCTGGCGGATTAAAAAGCTTGAAACTCTACGGAATGGCAGGAATTCCGGGTGAAGAAGTAGAAGATTTAGAGCAAACCGTGGCAATGATGCGTAATATTAAAAAAGCTGCACCAGGATTACGCTTAACATACGGATGCAGCACCTTTGTACCCAAAGCACACACACCGTTTCAATGGTTTGGGGTGAATCGTCAAGCAGAAAAGCGGTTGCAGTTTTTGCAAAAACAGCTAAAACCGCAGGGGATAGAATTTCGCCCAGAAAGCTATAATTGGTCGATTATACAGGCTTTGTTATCGAGAGGCGATCGCAGAGTGTCCCAACTCCTGCAACTTACTCGTGACTTTGGCGACTCTTTGGGTAGCTACAAACGTGCTTTCAAACAACTCAAAGGACAAATCCCCGATTTAGATTTCTACGTCCACGCCGAATGGTCAACAGAACAAGTATTACCTTGGAGCCACTTGCAAGGGCCTCTGCCACAGTCTACACTACTAAAGCATTTGGCTGATGCAAAGAGTTATATCAACCCATCCCCCAAGGAACTACAGCCATTGAATTCATAGCTGAAAACTTGATGCAAAACACAGCCGAGTATTACTGCGCCTATTGCGGCGAACCGAACTTAACTTTTATTGACTTGAGTGCTGGAGGACAGCAATCCTACGTTGAAGATTGTCAAGTTTGCTGTAACCCAAATATTTTGTATGTGCGGGTTAATGAAGATACCCTAGATATCGAGATTGATACCGAATCCGAAAGTTGAATTTTAGGTTTTCTTTCCATGCTGCACTTTAAACATTCCTCAGTAATTAATGCCCCACCAGAAGTAGTTTGGAAATTTCACGAAAGGGCAGATATTTTGCAACTGCTGAATCCACCTTGGCAGCCAGTCCAAGTGGTTCGTCGTGAGGGGGGACTGAACGTGGGCGCTATCACAGAATTTCGCCTGTTTCTCGGCCCATTACCCTTAACTTGGTTAGCGCGTCATACTGAATGTGAAAAATCTCGCCTATTTACCGACGAACAGATATCTGGCCCCTTTGAATCTTGGGTACATCGACATGAATTTGAACCGGAAGCTGGCAAAACTAGGCTGAGTGATGCTATTTCCTTTTCTATGCCAGGGGGAGGAACAGTTGAATTTGTCAGTGGTTGGTTAGTGCAAGTGCAACTAGAAGCTATGTTTCGCTATCGCCACTATGTAACGAAACGCGAATGTGAGTCGCAATAGCAGAATGTGCTGGTAGCAAAAATTAATTAGCCTGATTTTTTAACCCTTGCTTGCCGCGAAACCCACTTTATCAAACCAGGAAACAAGCGATACAAAGCTTACGATATAATTCGCCGAAGCAACCATCGCACCTGTAATCAGTACCGTAGGAGTCATACTTTAAGTTTGAAAAACCTATTTACTATTTATTCATCTGGTTAATAACACTCCAAAAAACTTCTAACTTTTGTTAGATTTTTTCTCATATCCAAAATAGTTTTTTAGTGAAATTACAAGTTCTTGTTAGCAGTTGTTTAGTAAAAATACCTCTGCTTTATAGACCAATATAGCGTTTCCTAATCACATGATGTACATCATAGCCCCCTATCGAAGAGCGGGGAGGGGGTTGGGGGTGGGGTTCTTGTACCTCACTCAACTGAGAACCGCTATAGAAGCTATTATTGAACTTTTGTTAGATAAATATTTCCTAAAACTCCTTAAAATCTCATTCTTTAGAGTTGCTTCTACTTTGAAACTAGAGACAGATAGCGTCAAATGGGTAAGTTAAGTAATATGAATAATGTCATGAGCTTCTTAAACTAACTTAATAATGGCAATTTATCTTAGTGATAAAACTGAAATTGCATACAATGGCAAAAATTGCAATGTTACTGAACTTGTGCTAACTCCTCAGCCTGAATTTTGGCGCGATCGCTTAGGTATGATTGGTTTTCTAGTTTACCCACCTTGGGAATGGCTACAGCCTAGTGCAGTATGTACCCGGACTCATTTCCTATACTCCCCGTTAATATTGACTGTCTTTGTTACAGACTGTTAACAAAGGATCAAAGATAAGACGCTGGTTATTGTAAATACCAGGTTCAACAGTGTCCCCACTCATATCACCCAACCTTTTAACCGAAAACAGTTTTTAGAATAGCAGTTGCTTGTGTAATACTAGTTAAAGTATCTTAATATTTATATATATTTTCCAGCAGTGGCATTGTCAAGTGCAAAAAATTGACCACTAATAGATTTTCTCGGTTAGTTGTTTTTGTCATGACTATATTTTATTTTTGAAATTTTCACCTGAATACTAGGCGGAGTAAAAGCGTGATCCAGTTAGAAAAACCACCCAGTCATCAAACAAAACTGACTCCAGTTGTGAAAAGTAAATCTGAGTTTAAGGCGCTTTTCATTGCTATTGTCATTGTTAGCGTCTGGGTTATTAGCCTGAGTATATTACTTTCCCTTGACATTTCCAAGCTAAAATTTTGGATGTTATTACCTGTTATCCTTTGGCAGACATTTTTATATACGGGATTATTTATTACATCTCATGATGCCATGCATGGGGTAGTATTTCCCCAGAACCCCAAGATTAATCATTTTATTGGAACATTTACCCTATCTCTCTATGGCCTTTTACCATATCAAAAACTACTGAAAAAACATTGGTTGCATCACAACAATCCAGCAAGTCAGACAGACCCAGATTTTCATAATGGGAAATACAAAAATTTATTTACTTGGTATTTTCATTTTATGAAAAATTACTGGAGTTGGGGACAAATAATTGCCCTAAGCATTCTTTATAACTTTGCTAAAAATATACTCCATATACCTAGTGAGAATCTAACAAATTTTTGGGTGATTCCTTCGGTTTTAAGTTCATTGCAATTATTTTATTTTGGTACTTTTCTACCCCATAGCGAACCCATAGGAGGTTATATTCAGCCTCATTGTGCCAAAACGATTCCCCGTCGAATTTGGTGGTCATTTATAACGTGCTATCATTTTGGCTACCACGAAGAACATCACGAGTATCCCCATATTTCTTGGTGGCAGTTACCAGAAATTTACAAAGCAAAATAGTTTTTGTTTATCTAATATCATCGCAACAACAGTGACACGGTAATCTATATAGTTTGAATAAGGCATTATTTTGGATTATCCTACTTATGCCAATTAATAATAATCATCTTGTCACCTATAGCCCTGCTTATACAATCGTTCCTACTTACGAGTGCTTTAATCGCTGTAGTTACTGCAACTTTCGCAGCGAACCGGGTAAAAGTCCCTGGATGAATATTTCAGATGCAGAAAGTATTTTAAAGCCACTTCAAAGGCAAAATGTCTGTGAAATCCTCATCCTCAGTGGTGAAGTGCATCCCCATTCGCCAAGGCGTCAGGCGTGGTTTGGGCGAATTTATGATTTGTGCGAGTTAGCGTTTTCAATGGGGTTTTTACCGCATACAAATGCAGGCCCCCTAAGTTTTGAGGAAATGCAAAAGCTCAAGCGTGTAAATGTTTCGATGGGGCTGATGTTGGAACAGTTAACGCCAACATTGTTAAATAGTGTACATCGGCACGCACCGAGTAAATTACCAGAAGTTCGTTTACAACAATTGCAATGGGCGGGAGAGTTGCAGATTCCTTTTACAACGGGGTTACTGTTGGGAATTGGGGAAACTGTAAATGATTGGTGGGAAACCTTGGAAGCTATATCTAACTTGCACCAACGTTACCATCACATTCAAGAAGTTATCCTGCAACCTCATAGTCCTGGACATCAGCAAACCTTTGATGCACCACCTTTTAACCCTCATCAGTTACCAGAAGTCATTTTTAAGGCGCGTCAGATTTTACCGCCAGATATTACTATTCAAATTCCGCCCAATTTAGTTAAAGATGACCTATGGTTACTCGCTTGTATCGAAGCTGGTGCGCGAGATTTGGGTGGAATTGGCCCAAAAGATGAAGTTAATCCCGATTATCCTCATATTCAGGAACAAGCATTAAGAGAAATTTTACAGCCTGCGGGGTGGGAATTGGTGCCGCGATCGCCAGTTTATCCGCAATTTGATAGCTGGTTGTCGGGGGAATTGCAAACAGCAGTGAGACAGTGGCGAAAGACTCTAACCCCAACTTCTCTATAATCTCAATTATTATACAGCACTTTCGGCGGCTATGAGGTACATCCTCAAAGCTGAAAGCTATGATAG
>JAHCSU010000249.1 GCA_023522315.1 Nostoc sp. CCCryo 231-06 | reverse complement strand
GTAAGTTGTCTCATTGAATCAGGAATCTCAGTGGCTTTAGCCCTGAGAGTGTCAACACATCGCATGGCTTTAAGGATGGAGGCTCGCAACCAAACCTTAGCAGCACAAAGATTCAAGGAGGAGGCGCAGTCTGCCTGGGAGCGCTCCGCCATTATTCGAGATGTACTTTTGAAGGTCGATGCAAACACAGATGTTCATTGAAGGGTGTATTTGCGTGGATTGTATCGGGTTGGATATCTGAAACGCGATGCCTACGGCAAGCCGCTAAAAAGCATCTAAACATATTAAATATCATATCCGCTTGATTACTTATTAAACCCGAAAAACCGGATCAGCAGGCTCTCGCTTCTACTCATCGCTTAACGTTTCAATCAACAAATCTACCTGCTGCTGTCGCTGCTGCAAAAAACTTTCGCACTGACGCAAATACTCTACAGCCCTAGCAAATTGGTCAAAAACCTCTTCCAATTCCAACTCACCCGCCTCAATGCCAGCGAGAATTCCCTCTATTTCAATAACCTTCGCCTCATAATTCCAACCTTCCTCAGAATTAGAAGCACTCTTACGTTTAACCATTCAACTCTCGGCGTCCTTGGCGTCTTGGCGGTTCGTTAATTCCATAACCTTCACTTTAACCCCACCCTGCCCCAACTGAATCAACAAATCTTCTCCCACAGCCAACTCCGTCGCAGAACGAGCGATCGCTCCATCTTCCCGCCTCACCACCGCATAACCACGCTGTAACACCGCTTTCGGGTCAAGACTAGCTAACTTTTGCCGCAATAATTCTAAATGCTGCGTTGCTTGCTGCGATCGCCCCGTCGTAATTTGCACCAAATGCTGACGTTTCCAACCTAACTTGTCCACCTCCAGCTGCACTTGCCGATCTAACCGCAAACGTCGCAAACGATTTCGTAATACTTGCAGTTTATTAAGAGCAGTTTTCCCAGAGTCATATATCGCTTCATGTAAAGCCACAACTCGCCCCCGATGCTCAGTATACAACTCTGAAAGTGATGGCACAACCATTTCTGCCGCCGCAGTTGGTGTATGCACACAAGCATCTGCTACTAAATCTGCTAAAGATTCATCTCGTTGATGGCCAATACCAGTAATTACAGGAATCGAACAATTAGCAAGCGATCGCACCACTCGTTCATCATTAAAACAAGCCAACTCTTCCACCGCGCCACCACCCCGCGATAAAATTAGCACTTCGGCGCGACCATCCCTTTCCACCCGATCAATTGCTTTGACTATAGATTCAGGTGCTTGCTCACCTTGTACTGTCGCGGGAGAAAATAAAACCTGTAAACCTGGATACCTTTGTCTGAGAGTTTTTTGAATATCACCCCAAGCAGCCGCAGTGGGTGAAGTGACGACAGCGATCGTTTGGGGGTGGATTGGGAGCGATCGCTTTCTTTGAGCATCGAACAACCCCTCAGCCAGTAAGCGATTTTTGAGTTGTTGATAACGCAGCGCCTGTAAACCAACACCAGCAGGTAGAGTCTGCCAAACTGATAACTGATACTCTCCCCGTTGCGGATACAGGCGAATACTGCCCAAAATGATTATCTGCTCACCGGGAACGGGTATCTGGGCGAGTTTTGGCAGTTGGCTATTCCATACTACACACTTAATTCCGGCGGTGCGATCGGTATCTTGTAGCGTAAAAAATAAACCACTGCGATGATGGTTAGCGCTGGAAACTTCGCCAGTTACCCAAACTTGGCGTAATTGTTCATCTTGCTCTAACAGCAAGCGGATATAGTCAGTTAATCCAGAAACTGAAAGTGCAGTATCGAGAATCAGAGAGTCGGGAAGGTCGAAAGTCATCAAAGATATGAGGGAGCAAAAGCCTAATTAAATCTTAGCAAATAACGTTAATTGACAGCTACTGTCTTGAATTCAGGAATTAAGCAAATAAATAATAGTTGAACCTCTAATTTTCAGGTAGGGGCAATTCATGAATTGCCCCTACCTTGTGTAGTTTTGCGTAAGTCCTATAATTATCTAAATGGAAATATGCACAAATGATATTAGAATTAATTAATCAGTAAATAATGCAAGGAATTGTTTAATTTTTATAGGTGGATATGAGAGTTGTTAACAAATATATTCATTATAAGCAAATAACTCTGCATTTCTAACAAATATTTCTGCCCTACTGCAATGCTATTAATGCTGCGTTACATTAGATTAACGAACCATAATGATTTATATGGGAGTTTAAAAAAATTATGGAAAAGATAGAACTTGAACTAGATAGACTCACCTTTGAACGAGCAAAAACTCTGGCAATCGTCAATCAATCAACTCTATCAGAATTGATTACTCATGTAATTGAACGTTTAGCAGAAATTCAGGAGAGAAAAGATCCATTAATGGGATTATATGCTGATGTTCCAGAAATTGTTGACGAGATTGTTGCTGAGGCGATGGAAAAAAGAGGATATACTAGATCAGATGAATAAAGGAGAAAAGTCTCTACTTGATACGGATATTATTTCAGAAATTATTAAACGAGCAAATCCTCGTATCATTGCCAAAGCCAATAGTTACTTAAACCAATTTGATAAATACACGCTTTCTGTAATTACAGTCATGGAAATTACAGAAGGTTGGCATAAACGTAAGCAAGAACAACGTCTTCAGCAATTTTTAACTATCCTGACTTCAACTGGTATGTCCAGAGTTTTTATAGGAGTCTTTAACTTAGGCGCAAAAAGTATTTCATTAATCTCTTTAGCTATTTCTTGTATTTGATATTGTGTTTCATCTGAAAAAGATGACCAATATTTATGCCCTTTACCGCTTCTGATAATTGCACGCGCTGCAATACTGTTAGGCTTTTTTCTAGATTCAAGAAGTTTTAGTTCAGTTTTATCAATTGGTGCTGCTTGTTGATTAATTTTGAAGAATGAACTTTCTGCTTTAGTAGCATCACCCTCAACCCATTGAAGCTGAATTGCCACAGCTGCTAAATTTTTAGCATATTTGACAACTTCGGGTTTAACTTTATCAGGATATGTGGAAGCCAACCTAAAATCTTCGTATGAGCCAACCGTCTTGTTTACTAATTTTCGTGTTTCTTGAGCAATTTCTACTTGTTCATCAGAAATCACCCCATCATAAAAAAGTTTTGAAATTTTACCATCACCATAATCATTATTTACCCAAGCAGATAAAGCACTTAATCTATGGCTACCATCAATTACAAATAAGTAGCCACCTGTACTTCGCCATAAAATAATTGCTGGTATTAAATCGCCCTCAATAAAACTCTTGATAAATTCACAAATTCTATTTTTGTCCCATTCGTTAGTTTCTCTTTGAAAATCAGGTTTTCTGATGTTTGAAAAGAAGAATGAGTCTATTTTAAGGTCTTCAATAGAAATTGTTTCTTTTTTCTTACCTAGATTAATATTTTCTTCCACATCAAAATCTTCTCGTGGAATCAAAGCATCTAGATTAACTTTAGCCATGATGTTCTCCCCTATACCCTATATTGGTACAATTATACGTCAAGCTTATAGGCAGCAAGTACGACTGAGCATCATAGCCTCTCAAAGCTGAAAGTCACCTAAAGCATTGATTCCTTCACTATTACCATAGAAGCTTTCTACAGCTTACCCGAACCCTATGAAGTAGCTGTAGATGATATACTGACTGGCATAGCGATCGCTCCTAATTCAGCAATCTCCGTAAATGCTCACGAGTACGGTTGTATTCGCAGTGTTGTTTAGGTAATTTATTTTTTCTTTGAAAACCCTTGCTTACCCAGCCAAAAAAAGCTATCTCTGAATGCAAGTTGGTATCATTGTGCAAGACTACCCTAATCTGGTAGCGATCGAGTTACGATCTTGTTACACCCTTTTTTTGATTTGAGAAGCCCTATTCCAGAATTTTCTGGTTAAAATAGTATATCTGTTCTACTCCAACTTCCAGAGCAACACTCCTTAAAACCATATATTAAGAGGCATTAGACGTAAGAATGGCTATCAACACCGATACTTCCGGCAAGCAAAAAGCGCTGACTATGGTGCTCAACCAGATTGAGCGCAGCTTTGGTAAAGGAGCAATCATGCGCCTGGGCGATGCTACCCGGATGCGGGTGGAAACGATTTCTAGTGGGGCGCTCACCCTAGATTTAGCATTGGGTGGTGGTTTACCCAAGGGGCGGGTAATTGAAATTTATGGGCCGGAAAGTTCCGGTAAAACTACAGTAGCGCTACATGCGCTCGCCGAAGTGCAAAGAAATGGCGGTATAGCTGCCTTTGTTGATGCTGAACACGCCCTTGATCCCACTTATGCTGCGGCATTGGGTGTAGATATTGATAATTTGCTGATTTCTCAACCTGACACTGGCGAATCAGCTTTGGAAATTGTCGATCAGCTTGTTCGCTCTGCTGCGGTTGATATTGTAGTAATTGACTCAGTGGCAGCATTAGTTCCCCGTGCTGAAATTGAAGGGGATATGGGTGATATCCACGTAGGTCTGCAAGCCCGGTTGATGAGCCAAGCTTTGCGTAAAATTACTGGTAATATTGGTAAATCTGGTTGTACAGTAATTTTCATCAACCAGTTGCGGCAAAAAATCGGTGTTACCTACGGTAGCCCAGAAACCACAACTGGCGGTAACGCATTGAAATTTTACGCTTCGGTGCGCTTAGATATTCGTCGAATTCAAACCTTGAAAAAAGGTACAGATGAATATGGTAATCGCGTCAAAGTCAAAGTCGCTAAAAATAAAGTAGCTCCGCCTTTTAGGATTGCAGAATTTGACATTATTTTTGGCAAAGGAATTTCTACCTTGGGTTGTATTGTAGACTTGGCAGAAGAAACTGGCGTGCTTGTCCGCAAGGGAGCTTGGTACAGCTACAATGGCGACAATATTTCTCAAGGACGAGACAACGCCATTAAGTATTTAGAAGAAAAGCCTGAATTTGCTGAACAAATTAAGAAACTGGTGCGTGAAAAGCTAGATAAAGGTGCTGTTGTTTCTGCTAACTCTGTAGCTAAACCCAGTGAAGGAGATGAAGAGGAAGAAGTCGATTTAGAGCCAGAAGAATAAGGAATGCGGATTTATCTGCAACTTTTAATATGTAGTGGGTTACATAGACAGCTAACCCACCTTTTCCAAAGTATTGATGAGTTATAAGCCTAAGAAAATGATTGCGACTATATGACGAGCAATCATTTTATTTTTATGGCGTTTGTCCTTGGAATCAGTTAAAAGTAGGGGCACAAAAACGTTATATTGTGCCCCTACGAATTGTGTATACTTCACGCAATTAAAAATTGCTATGATTTTCAATTTTTTAGCTGGGATTCTATGGTATTTGTCTGCTAAAAAAGCGGTCTAAAATTTCTGATTTCTGTTCTGAACTGAAGTTGTTCCTAGCCATAAAAAGCATAGAAATATCTAAAAAAAATTATTATGATGCTTTATTGTTTATTGTAAATAGGACTTACGCAAAAACCCTCTCAAACTCTCATTCCTCCGTGACCTCTGCGCCC
>JAHCSU010000248.1 GCA_023522315.1 Nostoc sp. CCCryo 231-06 | reverse complement strand
TGCTTAAAATTTAATCAAAGAAATTAAGCATTTATTATAAATGGGTACTCATTTGTAGCAATTGCATACTCATTCATAACTAATGCTTAAAATTTAATCAAAGAAATTAAGCATTTATTATAAATGGGTACTCATTTGCTGCGATCGCATACTCATTTGTAGCAATTGCTTATGCATTTGTTATAAATGCTTGAGTCTTTGTACTTAATGCTTGTGCAATTCTTACTAACGCTTAATTGAAGAAGAATTCAGAAGCCAGAATGGGCTAAACGCCCCGCTACCGCTAACAGGAGTCAGAATCAATGAGTGGTTTGAAACTTGCAATCTGGATCGGATTTGCAGTTAGCTGGGCTATGATACCCGTTTGTGGAAAACGTTTCTTTTTTGACAAGGGTTTTAATATCACAATTTGCACTATTTCGGCATTGCGTATCTCATCTTGATACTCAACCGGAATTTCGATTGTGCCGTTATTGACTTTAGCGTTAAAGTGTGTATTTGCAGTCATTGGTTACAAAAGTTCTAAAAATAGAGGCGATGATGGGAACTGTTGATGCATCCCAGGATTGCTCTAGCGAACACGATCATTATTTGTATGGTACACCGAAGCAAGCAACTCCAGACAATCCATGAGTGATGAGCGCTTATTTCTGGATAAGGTATTTATTCAGGCTCTATTGAATAGTTATCAAAACCCGCTTTGGAAATTAAATTTTGAATATTATATATTTATCAACTGTACAAGTAATTTTTTTATTTTTTGAAAAATTAATCCGAGGAGTTTTAGGTGACAAAAAACAATAGAAAAAAGGCTGTAGCTCAAGCTATTTCCACAGCCGTTGCTCTAGGTTGGGTAATAATGCAAGTGGAATCAGCACAAGCTGCTACCTTGACGGTTCACAATCTTGACGACAGTGGCGTTGGCTCGTTGCGAGATACTATCAATATTGCAACTAGCAATGACGTAGTAGAGTTTTTACTGGGAAGTCATCCTAGTACAATTAATCTGACGAGTGGGGCACTTGCAATCGCCAAAAATCTGACTATCAATGGCCCAGGTGCGAACTTACTTACCATCAGCAGCAATAATCACTTCCCGGTGTTTGACATTGACGCCGCCGATGTTACATTTTCTGGGCTAGCGATCGCTGGTAATATCAATGGTTACAATTCTAGTAACGTAACGTTTATCAATAGTACTGTTACCAGTGACGATGTGAAGATAAATAACAGTACTGGTAACGTAACATTTATCAATAGCACTGTTAACGGTAATAGCGTGCAGATCAATGCTAATGTACTGAGTGTGACTAATGATACTAACGTAACGGCTCCAACTAACGGTGGCACTGCTGGGCAAATCAACGTTGGCGGTAATATTTCAGTAAGAGGAGACAGCATTACCGTTGACACTTCTGGGCAAATCAACGGTGGCGGCAATAATTCAGGAGTAGGAGGCAGCATTACCGTTGGCAATTCTGGGGAAATTAACGGTGGTAGTAATAATGGAGGCAGTATAACTATTACAACCAGGAACCTTACACTGACAAGAGTACCCGAACCCAGTGCGATCGCTGGTGATAGCAATAATTCAGCAGTAGGAGGCAACATAACTATTACAGCCCCTAATGGTTTTATTATATCGAGACCAGTAACCGAACCAAGTGCGATCGCTACTGGTAGCAATAATTCAGGAGCAGGAGGCAATATAACTGTTACAGCCAGTAGCTTTTCCCTGAGATCAGTACCCGAACCAAGTGCGATCGCTGGTAGTATACTTGCTTGTAGTCTGGCTTGGCTGACGAAGAGAAATCTTGCAGCATTTCGCAAGGCGAAAGTATAATTACCTATTAAAATAAATCCGTAAATAGTTTAAATACGAAGCCCGCGCAGACATAAGCCTGAGCGGGCTAATTATTTTATGGGCAATTAGTCTGACATAATATCAATTCCCTGAAACTAAAATACTTTCAGGAATCTTTATCAAGCCTCAACTTTTACACCTTTCCAAAATGCCACATAACCCTCAATATTCTTAGCTTTCTCCTTAGCGCTGGGATAATACCAAGCAGCATCTTTGTTGATTTGTCCATCAACGTCGATACTGTAGTAGCTGGCGACACCTTTCCAAGGACAAGTACTGTGGGTATTACTTTCTGTGAAGTACTGCTTATTAATGCTGTCAGCAGGAAAATAATGGTTGTTTTCCACAACTACGGTATTATCACTCTCGGCTAAAACTGCGCCATTCCAAATTGCTTTCGGCATAAGTGAGTTTGCAAATAAACTATACACTTAACATTTTGACACGATCAGCTTATTTTATCCTCCTTAACGGCTAACTGATACGATCCATCCAAGCTCAAATGAATGCTAAGTAAAATTGGATATGTGCTTTTCCTGCTCCTCTGCTCCCTACTTGCTGATCCGATTGGGCGAAATCGAAATCACTGCGTCGGCAATTTTGGGTGTGTAGTCGAGTACTTTGCTACGATGCCAGAAATCTCAGGGTTGTAAAGTCTCAAATAATTCCAATAGTTGCCAAATACTTGACGCACATAATTTTTGGTTTCATCAAAGGGAATTTGTTCAACAAACTCATCTGGATCTTGTGTAGTTTGAGTTTGCAGCCATTTTGAGACATTACCGGGGCCAGCATTGTAACTGGCGATCGCTAGCAAGGAGTTATTGTTATATTGATCATGGGTATGACCCAAATACCATGTACCCAGCATGATGTTATCGTTGGGATTTTCTAGGCTTATTGTTTTGAAATCCACCTTGATTTGTGGGGCGATCCATTTAGCTGTACTCGGCAACACCTGCATTAAGCCAGTAGCATCAGCGACGGATTTGATTTTTGGCTCAAACCGCGACTCTTGACGCATCAGAGCAGTTACTAGCAGAGGATTAAGTTTACGCTCAATAGACCACTTTTCAATCTCCCGGAGATAGGGAAATGGATAACGCGCTTGCCAGTAGGTGATTTGTTTGCTCAGAGTCTGATATTGGGCAACTTCTGCTGGTATTTCCCGATCTTCCAATTTAGAAATTTTATCAATTCCTATGAGATTTTCTCCCCTTGTCAGTCGCATCAACCCTTCAGTAAATTGCTCTGCTACAGTTGGCTGAATTTTATTTTGAAATTCTGTTTGCCATTGTAACCAGGCATCGCGGTCTTGACCCAGCAGATACAATTCTTTGAAAGTCTCAGAACCAGCAGGCGGTACTGGACGCTCTTGTGTGATTACTTGCGGGTTCATGACGCGCACGTTGTCAAAGTTGCCAACATTCAGCCCCAGCATCGTTGCGGCTCTCCATGCATAGTATGAGTATGGAAATTGGCTAATCACATACTCATAAGCAGTTTGAGATTCCTGCTGTTTGCCTAGCGAAGCTGCCCATTTACCTACCCAAAAGCCTGCTCTCGGAGCCAAAATACTATTGGGATTGTTGGTGACAATTGGCTCTGCCCATTGCCAAGCACCGACGTAATCTTTAACTTTGGCTTTATCTTGAGCGATTTTCCAACGGTACTCTGCGGCTTCATCCGAATTGCCGTACTTGGCTATGAGTAATTGCCACGCCGCGCTAGCTGACTTTTGATCTTTGAGGGTTTGGAGAGTTTTGGCTTTTTGTACCAGTGCAGTACCAGCTTGTTTAGGAAATTTACTAATTACCTGCTCAAGATAAGGTAAGCCGTCTTTAGGTGTTTTTGCGGTTTCTGCTAACCGTAGTAGTGCAGTTCCAGTTTCCTCGGTATTGGGAAATTGCTGCACTAATTGTTTATAGGTGGCGTAGGCGTAGCCCGCCGCAGGCATCGCTTTTTCTTTATCTTTACCTCCTATCTGTAACCCTCGTGCAGTGCGGTAGAGGTTACGCGATGTTTTGGGTGCTTTAGCATAAGCATTCGCCGCTTTGAGAAATTGACTATTTTCCCAATAGCTTGTACCAATGAGTTCCCAGTCTTCGGGTTTGAGGGTAGGCTGTTTTACTAGCTGATCCAAAACGCCCACTATGCCTGGTTGGTCATAGGCATATTTAGCCAAAATCAATTGTAATTGTGGCTGATTGGGATTTTCTTGCAAGCGTTTACGAATGATTTCCCAAGTCAGAGGATTGGAAGGAAATTGAGCGATCGCTATTTCTTGTTGCTTCGGTAGGGCAATCAGATATAGTGCTTTCACTGTGGCCGCTTTTTTGGGATACAGTTTCAGCACACTTTGCCTGAGATCCGAAGCTTTGCCGTCTTCGCCCAGCATATCCTGTGCCTGTGCCTGTTTCAGCAAAATATAGGGCGCGAGGATAGGATAGTCTTTATCTAGCCCGTCTAGTAAAACCAGCGCTTTTTGCGCTTGGGTTCTTTCAATGTAATCACTCGCCAAAAGATAACGAGCGCGATTTCGGTCTGGCGAAGGTGACTGTCCGGCAATCTCTGCTAGTTTAGTCGCCCGTTCTGGCAGAGATTGTGATATCAGTGGAAAGACGGCTGATTGGGCAATGCTAGCATCAGATGTTTGCTCTGCCTGATTTTTACCCAGTTTGAGCCATTGCCCAAGGGATTTGCCAATCTCTGGTGCTGATACCATTGCCCCAGCTAAAAAGGCAAAGAGTGCCGCACCCGCAATTATCGAAATTTGCTTTTTCTGTAGTTTCTTCAGCATGAATACCCGCTGAAAAGTTCCGGTGAATTTCTTGAAACTTTAACATTCCTAGCCATCAGTGTTACCAATTTTTAATTTTAGATTTTTAATTTTATGTAGAAAAATTCTAATTTTCAATCCTATAGTTGGCAGTATTGAGTGATCAGCATATATTAAATACTATTACATCTATCTTGGGTACAATTTTTCAGCAGTAATCTTTAACTCCAGAATCTATTTCCACCATTAACAATAGCGCACTCACCCTCTGCAACACTCTCCTCAAGCCCCAAACCTCCTTCGACATCAATGCAAAAATTAGGCTGGGCATCTGCTGGACACAAGGATGTGAAAACTACGATGATTTATACCCTGGTTCTTAACCGTGCTAGAAAAGCTGGCTGTGAAAACTTGAATATTTCCAATCCATTGCTCGCTGACATAACCCATGTTGTACTGGATTGTCATGGATATAATCACAATGCCGCGCAAAATCAACATCATCTCGAATCCAATGTTCCCAAAATCGTCGCTGCTAAATTTGACTGTTTTATCTGACCTTTGGATGCCAGTACCTTCTTTAACTGAACAAAATCATATTATTTTGTACATTCAGAAGATTATAGAGACTGAATTCAACAGAAAATTTTGATAAGCTAATCAGCATTTAAGTTGCAGAAAAGCAGGGCTGAAGCCCTTACTACAAGCCAATCATTCTAGAAAAATGAATGACGATTAGCTTATCGCAAATGAGGTCGCTGATATAACAAATGGAGTTGCTTCTCGAAATTTTCTAAATCGTGCTTACGCAATCCTCTGAGCTTTTAAAGGAATCTCAATCACAAACTTTGTGCCTTGCCCCACTGTGGAATCACACCAAAGATTACCGCCATGCTTCTCAGTCACAATTTGATAGCTCATAAACAAACCTAAACCAGTGCCTTTACCAACAGGCTTGGTGGTGAAAAAAGGATCAAATAGTTTAGAGCGAATCTCTTTTGAAATGCCTATTCCATTGTCAGAAATCATAATCATCATTTGGTTTGGATCGATTTGACGAGTCTGAATCCAGATGGCATTGGGGTTGGCTGAAATGTCTTGGGACAAACGCCCCTGATTAGATTCTTCTAATGCATCAAGAGCATTGCTCAAAAGATTCATAAACACTTGATTAAGGGAGCCAGCATCACATTCAATCAATGGTAACTCACCATACTCTTTAATCAGCTGGATCTGGGGGCGATCGGCTGTCGCTTGCAATCGATGTTGCAAAATCACCAAAGTATTATCAATCCCTTGATGAATATCTACCGCTTTCAATCCTTCTTCATCCAAGCGCGAGAAGTTCCGCAGCGATAACACAATAGTAGAGATGCGCTCAGTACCAATTTTCATAGATTGAAGAATCTTGGTAATATCTTCCTGTAAAAAGTCCAGTTCAAGTTTATCCAATTCTGCGTGCAGGGCAAGAGGTGGATTGGGATAGTGCTGTTGGTAAGCTTGCAATGCTCTCAGCAGACTTTGGATATACTCAGAAACATAATTCAAGTTGCCATGAATGAAATTAATCGGGTTATTGATTTCATGGGCAACCCCTGCTACCATCTGTCCCAATGCAGACATTTTTTCACTCTGAATCATCTGCAATTGAGTCCGTTTCAGTGTTTGTAGGGCTTGCTTCAGAGTCGTATTCTTTTGATTCAATTCTTCAGTTCTCTGCTGAACTCGAACTTCCAGAGTTTCATTGGTTCTGGCTAATTCGGCAAAAGCTAAACGCAGCTTGGTTTCTGCTTGTGTTCGTTCGGCGATCGTTGCTGTTAGCACTAGAATGGTAAGTGTAATCACGCCAATAAACGATTGCAGTTGCATCAAAGATTCGTTGAGATCCGCAGCCACAAAACCACCTTTGCCATTGACGGTTGCGATCACTGCGATCGCAGCCACAATAAAAGTTAACAGTGTTGCACCCGGTTGCCCCAGTCGAAAGGCAGACCAGATTAATATCGGAATCAACATATACTCCAGGTGATATCCCTGACCAAAAGCAACTTTGGCGATGAGAATGACTAACCCCATCAGGATAACTGGCTCTACTACGATTAACCAGAATCTTAAACTGCGTGAGTTTGCTATTGAGTGTCGAAGATGAAAGAAATTTTCAGAATCCTCTGAAGTTAAATTGAGGGATAACCATTGCCGAATTAGATGTCGCTTTTTTTGAATCAATTGTCCCCAACTAAGCAGAATCGGGGTGACGATAAAAATTCCCGAAACATTAGAAATCCACCAGGTTAACCAGACTGTCCCATACGCTGTCCAGGGAACTTTACCACTCAACGCCAAGCAAGCCACTCCAACAGTTGCATTGATGATCGGCCCCACCATACCGGTTAAGATCAAAAATTTGAATACGTAGGTGACACGTTCTAAGGGATAGTGAAGGTTGGTAGTTTTCCGCAGCAGGAAAGCACCCAACAGAGTCCCTAGTGTTGTTCCGATCGCAATTCCCAGAACTGGCAGCGTTGAAATCACCAGAGATAAGAAACTTGTTGGATCTCGGAACGCCCAGAAGTTAGCGAGAAATGAACCCAGAAAAACACCGTAGCCCATCCAGTTACCAAATAACAGAACAGCCCCAGTAGCAATTCCATCTGGAGGCCAAACTGGAGTCACATTTTCGGGTGTGGAGGCAAGGAGCCGTGAAATTTCAGCCATTCCATAGTAGGCGATCGCCAAAACAACAGTGCCTCCGATTTGCCTTAGCCCATGAGGGAATATAGAGGATTTTTGTTGAATCATCTGTTTAGTGGCTGCTTGGTATCAACGTTGCTTGTCTTTACATAGAATGCCCTTTTCCTTTAAGGTCGGAACATAAAGCAACCATGAAAGTAGAACAGGACTCAATATTGTTCGTTTAAGGCAAGAGACGCGATAAATGAGACGGCGATTTATCGCGTCTTCCTTAGATCCCCTAGATTAGAGATAATATTTCTATCATCAGTAATTCTCAAAAGTCATGACTCAAGCCATACCCAAGCTAGTAAACTTTGAGGAATTTGTCGATTGGCTACCCAAAAATCGACGAGTACGCTACGAACTACATAAAGGACAAATTGTTGAAATGGCGCAACCAGTAGGGGAACATGAAGAAGTTAAAGGATTTTTGACAATAAAGCTTAGTGCTTCAATTGACCGATTAAATCTCTCTTACGTTATCCCCAACCAAGCTATAGTTAGACCTCCTGAAAAAGATTCTGGTTACGTCCCAGATGTGTTGGTGCTAAATCGTGCAAATCTGGCAAGCGAAAAATTATGGAAAAAACAATCTATCGTTAGTTTGGGTGCATCGATCCCTTTGGCAATTGAGGTTGTATCAACCAACTGGCGAGACGATTACTACTTAAAATACGCTGACTACGTTCGCGTAGCGTCTCGAAGAGAAGAAATGGGTATACCCGAATACTGGATTGTCGATTATGCTGCCTTGGGTGGACGTAATTTTATCGGCAACCCTAAACAACCGACAATCTCTGTTTGTAACTTAGTTGATGGGGAATATCAGATAAGTAAGTTTCGAGATAGCGATGCCTGCGGCGGTAAACTACGCATTATCTCCCAAACTTTTCCCGAATTAAATCTCACCCCAAACCAGATTTTTCAAGCTGGTATGATGTAGCGTTTATCGTTTTGCCAATTCTGGAGTCCGTCCCTTCAAACCAATCATCAACTTCAGCATAAACACCTTTAATACAGGGACTCGCTGCAAAAACCATAAACCCAGGCGGCGAACCACTACCACAGGTAAGAAGTTATTAGAAAACATCCGATCTAATAAATCGGTGAAACCTAAAATTGTCAGGTTCTCCAGCTTGCGCCAGCGTTCATAACCTTTAAGAATCTGAATGTCGCCAATATCTTTACCCGCCTTGTGCGCTGCTTGGATTACTTGCGCCAAAGCTGCTGCATCCCGAATCCCCAGATTTAAACCTTGTCCACCCACAGGATGGCAATTGTGCGCCGCATCACCAATTAATGCCAGTCGGGGGAGAACATAGCGATCGCTTTGCATGAGTTGTACCTGGAATACAAAGCGATCGCCTAGTAATTCCAATTTACCCATCTGATCACCATAGCGACGAGTAAGTTCTGCCAAAAATTGCTCATCATCTAAAGCACACAAAGCTTTTGCTTCTTCATGGGGGGCTGTCCATACAATGCGGCAACGGTTCCCCGGTAAAGGTAAAATCGCAAAAGGCCCGCTAGACCAAAATCTTTCGTAAGCGGTGTTGTTGTGGGGTTTTTCTGGTTTGACAAATGCCACGATGCAAGACTGCCAATATTTCCAGCCAGAGGTTTTGATACCAGCAGCGTGACGAATTGGCGATCGCGCCCCATCTGCTGCTATCAGTAATTTGCTCTTGACTGTGTGTAACTGATCGGCAATTTTAATATCTATCGCTACGATATCCTGCTGGTAATCCGTATTCACCACTTCAGCCGGACACAGATAAGTCACATTTGGACAATCTTGAACAAACTCCTGCAAAGGCTGTAACAGCGCTTGGTGTTCCGCCACATAACCCAACTCTGCTGTATCTATATCATCTGTAGTAAATTCCACCACATTGGGATAATCGGCATCAGAAAGGCGAACTCGGCAATATTTGGCGATTTGAGGCAACATTTTGTCCCAAACTCCAATTCCTTGATAAATTAGCGCCGAAAGCTGATGAACTGCGTATGCTTGTCCCTTAGCTACCGCCACTGATGCCACTTTCGCTTCAATCAGCAAGACACTCAAGCCAGAATCTTTTAAAGCAGAGGCTAGAGTTAACCCAATAATCCCAGCGCCGACAATTACCAAATCATATTCATATCCCCGCAAGTCTGGCGGTGTTGGTTGAGGGGAAATTTGCTCAAGCTGGGTTAGGGCCATTGTTAAGTTAAGTTACAGCGTCTTAACTCTTATTTTGACGCGATCGCGCCCTCATGAGCAACTTATTGAAGGAGTGTTTTTCTCTTCCTTCTCTGCGAGACGCTACGCGAATGTGTCCTTTGTGGTTCGTTCCTTTACCCCTCAAAATTAATGGGGCAGATCACTAGTACTCCGTCAAGGCAAGTTTGAGAAGAAACGAACCACAGAGGCGCAGAGGGCACAGAGTTAGAAAAAAAGAGATGTTTAAGAAGTGTCTTACTAAGCAAAGTTGGCTTGACAGGCTACTAGTAAGAACTGTTTTCTGCCTCTTGCGTTCATTGATTAAAAAAACCCGTTGATCGTTAGGGATTTCAACGGGGTTAAATAATACAACTTTTTTTCGGAGAAACCAACTAGGACTTACGCAAAATTGTCTCAAAAACCTGATTTGTCGTAGCGGTAATTCATGAATTACCGCTACTTCAGAACTTTTTTGCGTAAGTCCTGCCAACATTAAACTTTACTACAGAGATACTAGAAACTGTTGCAATCTGCTGTAAGTGCTATTTGACTATCGTACCTGTGTGAATTTTTATTAAGAAATGCTCAGAGTCATCAATTCTTCTGATATTTCAAAGTTAGCTGTGACATTTTGCACGTCATCCAAGCCTTCTAGAGTATCAATTAACTTGAAAAGCGATCGCGCCTGATCCGGCTCAGTAACTTCTACACTATTACTAGGAATCCAGCGCAATTCGACATCAATCACCTTAATATTTTGAACTTTGAGTGTCTGGCTAAGAGTTTCTAAATTGCCAATGTCAGTAAAAACCTCAGCCATCTCATCTTCAGTCATCTCATAAGATTGGGCACCGCCTTCGAGGGATGCTTCTAAAAGCTGTTCTTCATCAACCACACCCTGCACTACACAAACGCCTTTTTGGTCAAACATCCAGCTAACGCAACCTATTTCACCAAGATTGCCACCATTTTTACTAAAAGTTACACGCAAGTCAGCAGCAGTGCGATTGCGATTATCTGTGAGGGCTTCGATTAAAATCGCTACACCACCAGGGCTGTAACCTTCGTAGCGAATCGCTTCAAAGGTAGCATTATCCCCGCCAGAAGTGCCTGCACCTTTAGCGATCGCTCGTTCAATATTATCATTGGGGATACTCGCTGCCTTTGCCTTGTCAATTGCCGTACGAAGTTGAAAATTCAGCGCCGGATCTGGTACGCCGCTTCTAGCTGCAACGATAATCGCCCTAGATAACTGAGTGAAGGTTTTTCCCCTTTTTGCATCTACCACCGCTTTTTGGCGCTTAATATTTGCCCATTTACTATGTCCTGCCATAATCTGAAATTATCAAAACTCTATTTAAGATTAAGATATAAACGCTGGCAATAACCATAACTTTAGATAATTGTGCAAGGCTAGATCAGAGTGGCAAAGTTATCGTCAAAGCAGCAACGTTTGGATTTGATTTTCAAATGATTAAAGTGCGATCGCATGATTACTTATAATTTCAGTTTAACCTCACCCTGTCCTGCCGGACATCCCTCTCCTTAGTAAGGATACGGTGTATATACAAGCCTTAATAAATCTCGTTTATTAATAAATCTCGCACTGTATTTCTATCCCGCCTCGGAATGAATTCCGAGTCTCATAGCTGAAGTCCACGCTTTGTGGACTTCAGCTATCAGCCCTGAACTTTAGTTCAGGGCGGGATGTGGGGGTATGTGACAGTTTCACTCTGAGAAAGATGTGGCTAGAGAATTTTTCGACTTGTGCCTACACCCTAGCCTTACCAAGGAGAGGGACAGGTTTTGCGTAGCATAACCAGGGTGAGGTTTTTTGTTTAAATCACAAAAGGTTCAAGTTCGTGCTTATGCCACTCATCTTCAACCCGTTCAGTAATAAGCGGTCTGATGATAAACTTGGGTGGGCAACCATCTAGAACATCAATCCGCACACATGAGTAAGGCAGACGGTTCTGCAAATTGTAATCATGACGGCCCACAAAAAGCATTGAATCGGCAACTTTCCGAGTAGGTTTACCTGCAATTTCCGTAAAAGTCTCCATCAATTCAGTTCCCTCTTGCCGTTGATAGCGGGGACGATGACCACTACCACCAGAGATAATGCAGTTAATGTGAGAGTCAGCAAATCCGGTATCAGTTGTGCAAAGATGCTCTAAACAGTGAGCATGACCATTTAAAATCAAATCGACTATGGGACGTTCTTTAATTAGAGAACCAAGAGTTTCTGCCACTTGTTCAAACACCCAGCGCAAACGGTGGCGAACCGCTAAGGTTTGTGCCTGATTCCACTTGGTAGCTTCTGTTACATAAGGCGGATGGTGGAAAAATATTACACGTCCGCGCACTTCAGAGGTGTTCCAAGATTCAATTAGTCTGCTACGCAACCATTCGAGTTGTTCAAAGTCGATCGCAGGCATTTTATGAGATGCCAATTGTTTTTCAATGTCGATTTTGATCTCATTAATTTGATCTAATTTGGCACTAAGATCATCAAGTTGTTCCGCTTCAGTGGGTTTATCGGGGTTGAGGCGTTCGCATATTCCCAATATCTGCAATTCTTCTTGATCTATTTCCTGGCGACGCTTTTGCAATTGGCGGCGGTAAATTTCCCCCTCTTGAGTTGCAGGTAAGGGTGATGGTGTATTAAAGGTGTTGGAATCTAAAGCAAAAAAATCAATCCCGCCATAACGAAAGGTGTAATAGCGATTGGGTAAGCGGGTAAACTGTCCAGGT
>JAHCSU010000247.1 GCA_023522315.1 Nostoc sp. CCCryo 231-06 | reverse complement strand
ATATGCACTCAGAATATGGCTGGGAAGCAGTATCGGAAGGCAAGCAATTTAGCACTGTTAAGGGCTTACGCCAGCTATTTCCGGGCAAAGTGCAGGTATACACCCTCGATCCGGCTTCTACCAAGCGCCGGGGCGTGCGCGATGCCCAAGACCTTTATTTAAGTTACGACCAAATTGAAGTTGAAGACATCATGCTGGTACGCAACGAATTAAACTTGTCGGAAGCAAGTTTAGAAAATGCCACAATTTTGCGTAACGAGTTTGGCAAGTCTTGGATTACTCAGCTTTTGGCAATGGGTAACGAAGAAATAGAAATGTTTTGCACTGAAAAACGGGGTAATAAGTCCTCAATTATGGCATTGCAGCGCAAACTACTCCGCCTAGAAGATCTTAAATATATGCGGACGACTTGCCCGCATAACTATATAGATAAAATTTTGGCTTCTTTAGATGCTGGCAAGCACGTTGTAATTGAATTTGGTTCTCAGTCAAATATGCTTTCCTATATGCTGGCAACTAATACTATTTCTCGACGCATCCATCAGTCTTACGTTCATAAAGCCGAGAAATTTCTGCAAAG
>JAHCSU010000246.1 GCA_023522315.1 Nostoc sp. CCCryo 231-06 | reverse complement strand
CCCGCTCTTCGATAGGGGGCTATGATGTACATCATGTGATTAGGAAACGCTATAGCTGCTTGAGATTTTCTTTCCTTATGGACTTGCCAATTATTTACCACCCAGATTACATTGCTCCCCTACCTGAAGGACATCGTTTCCCGATGTCTAAGTTCCGACAACTCTACGAATTGCTGTTAGCTGATAGTGTAGCGAATCAAGAACAATTTCACACCCCCGAACGTCCACCGCTAGAATTGATAGAGTTAGTCCACACTCCAAGCTATGTTCAAGCTTATTGTGAGGGAACCCTAGATTGCAAAGCACAGCGACGCATTGGTTTGCCTTGGAGTCCAGCATTAGCGAATCGTACTTGTGTAGCTGTAGGTGGTACAATACTTACTGCTAAACTGGCACTAAGTCAGGGTTTAGCTTGTAATACTGCTGGTGGCACTCATCATGCTTTTCCTAATTATGGGTCTGGTTTTTGTATTTTCAACGATTTAGCGATCGCCTGTCGCGTTTTACAAAAATTCGGACTTGTCCAAAAAATCTTGATTGTAGATTTGGATGTGCATCAAGGAGACGGTACGGCTTTTATCTTCCAAGATGACGACAGCGTTTTTACTTTTTCCATGCACTGCGAAGTCAATTTCCCCGGTACTAAACAAAACAGCGATTTGGATGTTCCTTTGCCGGTGGGAATGGAGGATGACGCTTATTTACAAACCTTGGCGAATTACTTAGCAGATTTATTATCTAAAGTCAAGCCAGACTTAGTATTTTATGATGCAGGTGTTGACCCTCATATAGGCGATCGCTTGGGCAAATTAGCCTTAACTGATGCTGGCATTTTTCGCCGAGAAATGCAGGTTTTGAGTACCTGTATAAGTAACGGTTATCCCGTTGCTTGCGTCATTGGTGGTGGTTATGCTGATGATATGAAATCCTTAGTATGGCGACACTCCCTGCTGCATCGCGCCGCCAGTCAAGTTTACCAGCAGTACAAACTATAGTTATTTAGTGGGCAATACTAGCCAAAATCGTAAAGTTTTTAAACGCAGAGGAACGCAAAGGTACGCAGAGTTTTGCCAAATTTAATTCGTAGCGAATAGGACTAAAATAAACTTTGCGCTCTTCTGCGCTTACCTTTGCGTTTAAATTTAAACCCTATTTTGTTGGCAAAGGCAGTACTGGATGAACAACGACAAACTCAGAATATACGAACTAGCAAAAGAATTGAATTTGGATAGCAAGAAGCTATTATTAATTTGCGAAAAGCTCAAGATTGTAGTCAAAAGTCATACCAGCACCATCTCAGAATCCGATGCAGAACGTATTCGTTCAGTGGCAAATAAACTAACAGCAAAATCCTCGAAAGCTAAAACAAACTCTGAAGATTGGGGCTATATGTTTATAGCTTCAGCTATTGATAGTTTTATCCGCCATCTTGAAGGTGAAGCTGTTTTAAAATCATATCCTGAATTTAGGGAGCGGCGCGATCGCGCCAATCAGTTAATGTTGGAATGTGTCGGGAAAAAGCCTTCTCTATTTTATGTGCGTCGTAAAGGTGCGGGGAAAGAAGCAAGAGAAGAAATTTGGGATTTGACAATAGCAACAGACTCCGATGATTTTCCATTACCCGCAAGACTTGAGAACCTTAGAAAAACATTAGGATTTAGAGCGGCTGTACCAAAAGATGGACGCGGCGGTATAAAAATACTTTCGGCTCAGTTGTTACAACCCTCACGGGGACACGCCGATAGCTATGCTATACCTTGTCGCTTGCGTCTCTTACCTAATCATCAGCATCATCTCGACATTCCACCCGCAACATTGAAACGCATCGCAACCACGCCAGTTTGTGGCGAAAATGTCCCTACAGAAGATCAGCTTAAAGCTTGGAAAGCATTTTTGCAGATTGAGGAAAAAATCGCTAAAGCACGTCAGTTTTGCGTGCGTTACGTAAATCATAACTATAACTTCAAAAGACGAATCAGTTTTGAAATAGATGTAGCTTCAGCCACCCTTGATGGGTTTTATCAAAATTCTCTCGATGTAGAAAACTTTTGGGAACGAGCAAGACGCACAAAAAACGAAGATTTGAAACTTTTTGAAACTGCTCCTGTCGGAAAAAATTGGATTAGTGGTCGTCAATTAGGGACTGTTGAGGAAGTTGACCCCAACCGTTGTATTATCAGCCTCAGATTAGAACGCGACTTAGCTGAATTCATGGCAGCAGAGCGTTATAAGTTGCCAGATACAGGATTTTTATGTTTTGAGGCAGTTGGTGATATTCAGCAGATTCAGCGTAAGAAAAAAGCTTTAGATGATTTAAATAATGGTTACACTCAAAATCCTTATTTAGGCAACTTTTTATTCGATGCTTCTCAGGCTAGACAAATCAAAACAACTGTTGAACTTCAACCACAAGATTTGTTATTATCTTCTGCTAATCCTGGACAGAAAGCAGCAGTAGAAAAGGTACTTGCCGCTAAGGATCTTGTTCTCATCCAAGGGCCACCAGGGACTGGTAAAACTACCGTAATTGCCGAGATTTGCTATCAAATTGCGCTTCGCGGTGGACGTACCTTAATCGCATCCCAAGCCAATTTAGCAGTAGATAATGCCCTAAGTCGATTAGTTCACAACCCCGTAATTCGCGCTGTACGAAAAGGTAGAGCCGAGAAAGTTGGGGAGGAAGGACAGCCATTTTTAGAAGACCAAGTGATTGGTAGATGGTTAGAAAATACCGCAAATGACTGCGAAAATAATCTTACTCAACGGCTCGAAAATATCCAAACTTTCAGTCAATTACTCGCATCATCACAAAGATTCACAGCCTACTTCCAAGCTGAGGAAGAATTCAATCAGCAACAAATTAAATTCAATAGAAATAAGTTAAAAGTAGAGGCAAACTTTAAAACTCAAGACAAATATTACAACGAAATCGTAGAAAAACAAAACGAAGTTGAATCACTAATTGCAGGACTCGAAAATATACTAAATACTGGACTAAATATAAGCTGGGAAGCTCCAGAAGTTACAAATTTTTTGCCGCTTCTTAAGCCATACACAGAAGGTAACAGTTTAGTAGAAGAATTTTTAGCAAATGTTCGTCAAACCATCAAATATACTAATGAACTTGGCTTTGTGCGTCCGGTGCTTGGTGCTTTTGGTTTAGCGGTTTGGTTGCGTGAAACTGTAGCAACAGAAATTTCTGAATTTAAAACTGCTTTGACTTATGCCCAAAATGCAAGTAAGGCTATATCAGAAGTTGCAGCATCAGTACAGATTGTTCAACAAAATTTTGCCTCATTAAATCAGCTACAACCAGATTATCAGAAACATCTTGCCAAACTGCAAAACATACAGCAAACAATCCAGATATGGGAAAACCGCAAACGGGAAATAGATTATATTATCTCAGCAGTTAAGGAATGGAAATCTACAGCACATTCTCTTCTCTATCAAACTTTGAAAGATTGTCAGCAATCAGGTTTACCACTAACAGACAATTTAGTGGACTTGCCGCTAGGTTTGTTGATGTTTGCTAATACATTAAAATTACCAATAGTACCAAAAATTTACAAAATTAACTTGCCAGAATGGGAGCTATTGACAAAAGCGATCGCTTATGAAATAGACGGCGATTTTACTGACAGACGAGGCAAACAGCATAATTTTAGTTATTTTTTACAACAAAATTTTAGTCAGATTCCAATGGTGCTATCAAAGAGCGATCGCACCCAATGGCAAGAAACTTATCAACAGTTTAGTAATTATCAACTACTCAATCCCAAACAGCGAAAATTACTAGTTGAAAATACCCAGGTTTTCTTAATTAGAATGCAACGGACTTATGGTGCATCATGGGAATGGAATAACATCGACTCTACTCTCACCCAGATTACACAAGAATTGCTAGATACTATTCTTGTAAATGCACGTCAATGCGTTTTAAAAGTCAAAACAGAAACTGAACAACAGCTTCAGCATCTGCAACGCCAATTAAATGAACTTCAGAAAAATGAAATCAGCCAACAGCAAATATCTGTTACTCAAGCTGAAGCCGAAAAAGCACAGCAAGACGCTAATTTGCAACTTGGACGAGTTATTAATATTTTACAAGAACTTAAACAACAAAATATATCTGCTCAATTACGCATTATAACTGAACAATATCTTGCAACACAATCAAATATTTGGGAGCAGCCGCAAGAGTTCTCAAATCAAGTTAATTATTGGGGAAATTGTATCAGTCAACTTGAAACCTTAATTTCATTATTAGAACCTTTTGCTGTGTTGGAGATAATTAAAAATTCTCTCTATGAGCATTTTTCAAAGCTACAACAAGAAACTGAAACTTCTCTACAGCAGCTTCAAAAACTACAAATTAGCCTACGCGAATTAGAACAAAAATTACAACCGCAGCCATCAGGAGGTTTAACAGAAGAAAGAAGCTGGTGGTTGACAGAATGGCAAACAATACCGGATAAATTTAAACCAGAAAAATTTGCTAATGACTTGTTTAATATAGAGTTATTACGTAGCATAAATATTAGTTTTGAATCTTGGCAACAGCAACTACAAAAAGATGAAGCTTATCTCAATAAATATCAGAATTTTGTACAAGATTGGATAGACAAATTAAGACAGCCAAATGAACGCGACCGCGACGATTTAAGACGCATATATTTAGATAATGCTAACGTCGTCGGTATCACCTGTGTTCAAGCTGCAAATAGAGGTTTTTCGGAAGAATTCAAATCTTTTGATGTCGTTATTATTGATGAAGTTAGTAAGTGTACTCCACCAGAATTACTAATCCCCGCATTGAAAGGCAAAAAGTTAGTCATGGTAGGCGATCATCGGCAATTACCACCCATGCTTGATACTAGCACTGTAGAAGAAGTTGCTCAAACAATGGGTAATACACGAGAAGAACTACAATTTTTAGAAGAATCACTGTTTAAAAGTCAGTTTGAATCTGCTGATGAAAGCATCAAACAAATGCTAACTACACAATATCGAATGCATCCATTTATTATGGGAGCAATCAACCAATTTTATGACGGTAAACTAGAATCTGGTATTTTGGAGCCTGATATAAAACGCGCACATCATCTAGCAGACGAAATCATCCAAGAATCTCAGCATCTTATTTGGGTAAAAACGCCTATCGAGAATCAGTTTTTAGAGCAACGAAACGGAACTTCTTACTTCAATACTCAAGAAATTGATACGATTGAACGTCTGTGTCAGCAGTTTGAGACTACTTGGGCTTCTAAAGTTGCTAATGGTGAACCGAAAAAAGAAATTGCTGTAATTACATTTTATGGCGCTCAATTAAGAAAAATTGATGAGCGCCTGCAATCTGAACTTTTCCCTTCATTAGAAATTCGTACTGGTACGGTAGACAGATTTCAAGGTATGGAACGACCTGTTGTAATTGTTAGCATGGTTCGCAACAATAGCAAAGGAGATGTGGGATTTGCGAAGAAGCCAGAACGGGTAAATGTTGCATTTTCTCGCGCTCAAGAACTGCTGATAATTGTGGGTTGTCATAATTTGTTTACCCATCAATCAGGTAAAGTCGGAAGTATGTACTCCGAAGTTTCAAATATTGTTAGTCTGCATCAAGGTTTCGTTGATGTTTCTCGAATCATTTGAAAAGTGGTTTTGTTCTTAATTAAAAGCTTAGGTGAGAAAAAGTAATTTTTAAGCTCCTAGAAAGAAGTTACAATTAACAAACTGCCCTCCAAAACTGATTATTTCTCATTTAGAAACAGACTGGAGACTTTTATGACCCTAGCAGCGATCGCTACACCCACAAAAGAATCACCCCTTTTATTTGAAGGACTGACTTGGAGAGAATTCAAAGCAGTTGAGCAGTTATTAGACCGTCCAGGATATCGGCTGTCTTTCCTGGATGGTATTTTGGAGATCCGAAGAATGCCTGGAGAACCCCACGAAACTGTTAAGGAAAGACTCGGCGCATTGTTAGAGCTTTACCTGCTCATGGCAGGGTTTGACTTTACCCCAACTGGATCAATGACGTTAGAAAGTGAATCGGGTGCTGTCAAGCGAGAAGCAGATAAATCTTATAAACTTGCCCCTGGTCGAGTGCGTCCCGATTTAGCGATCGAGGTAGTATTTACCAGTGGCGGGATCAACAAACTTGAGGCATACAAGCGGCTGTTGATTCCTGAAGTGTGGTTCTGGGAAGATGGCGTGTTAGAAGTTTATCACCTGCGTCAAGAGGGCAACGCGCTTCACTATGAAAGGGTTTCCAGTAGTGAGGAAGTCAAAGGAATCGATCTGGATTTGTTGTTACGCTGCATTAATATGGTGAATCATGTTGATGCTATCAAGACTTTTCAGCAGGCGCTTCACAAATAGCTGACTTAGAATTTTAACGGGAACACGGTACAATCCAGAGGCACTTTTATTGTTACCAACGCGGGTTACGGATGGAAGCGAATTTTCTGACGGCTGTTTTTCTGCCCCTGGCTCTATTTATTATCATGTTAGGTATGGGGTTAACCTTGACCCTAGAGGACTTCAAGCGAGTTGTAATCTATCCCAAAGCAGTGGTGATTGGCTTGGTGGCACAGTTGATCATGTTGCCGATTGTAGGCTTTGGCATTGCGTCGGTGTTTCCCCTTGAACCACAATTAGCTGTAGGTGTGATGATTTTAGCAGCCTGTCCCGGTGGCGCTACTTCTAATATGATTACGTTTTTGGCCGGGGGTGATGTTGCTCTTTCTGTGACGCTAACAGCTATTAGTAGTTTCATTACGGTTTTTACGATTCCTCTGGTAGTAAATTTGTCAATGCAGAGATTTTTGGGGGAAGGAACAACGCTACAGTTACCTTTCTTAAACACTGTTTTGCAGATTGCGGTGATTACACTTCTACCTATAGCAATTGGGATGATAGCCAAGCGGTATGCACCCGGATTGGCAGACAAGGCAGATAAACCTGTGAAGTGGCTGTCTTTATTTTTCCTGGCGGTGGTAATTACTGGAGTGCTACTGCGAGAACGGAATAATTTTGTTTCTTACGTAATAGATGTGGGCTTGGCAACTCTGGTTTTGAATGTGGTTGCAATGGCTTTAGGTTTTGCGATCGCAACCTTAACCCGATTAGGAGAAAAACGCGTTACGGCAATTACCATAGAAGTAGGAATTCAAAATGGGACTCTAGCGATCGCGATCGCTTCTACACCTACGCTGCTGAATACCCCCACAATGGCTATTCCTGGGGCAATTTATGGTTTGCTAATGTTTGTCACTGGTGCTGGATTTGCTTGGTGGGCTAGTCGTCGCCAAAGCTTATTGAAAGCATAAAACTAGTTTGCCTCATGGTTATAAGTATTTGTAAAAATTAAATTATCCAATCTTATTGCATTGATGTTTCTCACCTCTTCTGCTAAACCGATTGATGACAATCTCAATAATTTTGTAGACGAAATTGAGGCGATATACTAGGCAAATTAGCGATTTTTAAAGCCGATATTTTTTGTCGTAAAACTTTGCTTTCGAGTAACTGTGTAGGATTGACAATACAGACTAAATAACGATTTTATTTTATTTGTGAAGATGAAATGCTTAGATTGCCGACTTGTTAGAGAAGTCGGCAATTTTATTATTGGTGGGCAATACTACCCAAAATAAGCAAAGCAACAAAAGTTGAAGATGTTGTTCCTTGCCAGCATTTGGGAATACTAGGCTTAGAAAACTTTGTTGGCAAAGGTAAGCAGTGGATGAACAACGCCAAAATCAGAATCTATCAGCTATCAAAAGAATTGAATTTGGAAAACGAAGAGTTACTAGGAATTTGCGACCAACTCAGCATTGTAGTCAGAAGCCATATCAGCGCGATTTCAGAATCTCAGGCAGAACGAATCCGTTTGGCTGCTGAAAAACTCGCATCTAAAAATGGGATGCCTAAAAAGGAATTAGATATAACCAGTCGTCAACCAAAATCACGAGAGATTATCCCTCGAAATCGACTTGCTCCATTTCACAAACAACAAATTTCGGAAATTCCTAGACCAAAAATCTTAACAAATCGTGCATCTAATACCCCAAAGCCAATTCGGCCAAGGCCATTGGCACGGATGGCAGCCATGCCTACAGAAGATCATCTGCGAATTTGGGAAGTATTTTTACAGATTGAGGAAAAAATCGCTAAAACACGCCAATTTTGTGTGCCTTTTTTTAGCCACAATGGTTTTGGAAGAAAGATCGCTTTTGAGATTGACGTAACCTCAGCTACTATTGACGGTTCTGATGAAAATTCCTTGACTGTAGAAAACTTCTGGGAACGGGTAAAACGAGCAAAAAACGAAGATATTAAGCTGTTCGAGACTACTCCCACAGGGCAAAACTGGCGCAACAGTCGGCAATTAGGGACTATTGAAGAAATTGACCCTAACCGTTGTATTATCTACGTGAGGCTAGAACGCGATTTAGCTGACTACATAGCAGCAGGGCGTTATCAGCTACCAGTTACCGGATTTTTGTTTTTCGAGGCAGTTGGTAACATCCAACAGATTAAGCGCAAAAAAGAGGCCTTGACACAATTAAGACAGGGACGCACTCAAAATCCCTATTTAGGAAACTTTTTATTCGACGCTTCCCAAGCAAGACCTATTCAAAAAACCATCGAATTGCGACCAGAAGATTTATTGTTATCCTCTGCTAATCCTAGTCAGAAAGCAGCAGTAGAAAAGGTGCTTGCAGCTGAGGATTTAGTTCTAATTCAAGGGCCACCAGGTACTGGTAAAACTACCGTAATTGCCGAGATTTGCTATCAAGTTGCTCTACGGGGTGGACGCACTCTAATTACTTCTCAAGCCAATTTAGCAGTAGATAACGCCCTGAGTCGATTAGTTCATAACCCAGTGATTCGGGCTGTGCGAAAGGGAAAAGCCGAAAAAGTTGGAGAGGAAGGACAGCCGTTTTTAGAAGATCGAGTGATTGGCACATGGCTAGAAAATACTGCTACCGACTGCGAAAAAAATCTTACCCAACGCCTTGATAATGTAAAAGTTTTACAGCAATTGTTAGCAGAATCACAACGATTCACAGCATACCTGAAAGTAGAAGATGCATTTACAGCACTTCCTCCTGCTATGAGGTACAGATACTTGGGATGCTATTATGACATAGAAACGATAATTCGATTAATTAGTGTACCTCATAACTTCGGGAAGTGCTGTAAGGGAGAGCAGAATTTATTACAGACGCGTAAAGCAAATTTAGAGTCAGCTTGTACGACTCAAAAAAATGAATACAATCAAGCCGCATCTCAACTGGGCGAGGTCGAATCTCTGAAAACTGCTTTGGAGGATTTGCTGAATCAAGCACCTTCAGTAAACTGGCAAGATCCAGCACTTCTTAATTTGTGGGTTGGTCTGAAGAAATACACATCTACAGATGTTTCCTTGCGAAACTTTGCTGCAAATCTTCGGTTAGCAATTGATTTGACTTCTGAAATTGGTATGGTTCACCCAAATTACAGCTTATTTGGTTTAGCCGCGTGGTTGCAAAATACTGTAGCTTCTTGGATTACTGAAGTTCGCACAGCATTAGCCTACGCCAGTGATACAGCTATGGTAATGACCGAAGCGGAGTTAGCTGCACAAACTTACACACAAAATTCAGAATTTCTTACTCGCCTAAAGTCAAATCATCAACAATTGCTTGCTAACCAGCAAAGTTTACAGCAAACAATTAGGGAGCTACACAACCGTGAATCTGAGATCAGTTTAACAATAAATGACCTTGATATATGGCTGTCTACAGCTAATTTAAATATCGTCAATGTCTTGACACAGTGCTTACAAAATCGTCAAGACTTTACAGTTGACTTAATCTCATTACCTTCAAGATTACGAAGCATGACGATCGCAGATCAATGTCTACCCTGGCAACAAAGTCTTGATCAGTGTCGGGTAAAAGTTAATGAGTTAATTCAGAAATACCATGAAAGGGATAGGGTATGCAGTCGGGTTAGTGAGATAAAAGATTTACTCGTGCGGAGGCGAAATATACCAGGTTATCCCTCAATCAATGAAGCTGCTATTTCTCAGGTGAGCGTTAGTAAAGCGCTAGACCCTGTGGAATCCCTCATAAAGCTGAAGCAACTAGCACAAAATAGCATCGATGAGATTGAGAAACCACTAGGAGTCTGGGGTCAGATTATTGAATGGATGCTTACGGTTGCTCTCAAGCGGAAAAGTTTGGATTCCATAGCTCAAAAGTTACGCCCATATAGTCGCCGTTATGCTGCGGCGGTAACTCTTGAGGCTATTAAGAGAAAAGTCCAGATTATACTTGAAAAAGTTCAACCTATTGAGAGTGAATCGGCTATCTCGAAAATTACAGTAGAGGTGGCCAACGGTATGGTTACGAGTGCGCGTACATGGCTCAAGCAACTACAGGCTGAAACAGAAAAAGAGCAAAAGCAGCTTGAACAACAATTACATCAAGAGATGAGGTTAGCGGCTAATGAACAGCAAAAAATATCTACTAATCAAGAACAGCTAGAAACCTCTTGCAGTGAAGCTGACTTCAAATTTAAAAGAGCGATCGCATTCTTACAAGAACTCTTCCCCTTCCCATATTTACCTAAAGAATTAAGACTTTTAGTGCAACAATTCCTCGATAATCCTTCAACTATTCTGACTGAGACACCACAATTTATAGCAAAACTACATAATTGGGAAAAACGGATAAAAAAACTTGATACTTTGATTTCCTTAATCGATACTTTTGCTACACTTTCGACTATCAAAGACCTGCTCATAGTTCATATTACTAGCTTGCAGAAAACAACTGAAACTTATAAAAGCCAATTCATAGGAACTCAAAGCCAAATACACACAACTGTTGAGCATTTACACCAGCAATTAGAATATCTCTCAAATGAGCGAACTTGGTGGCAGTCAATTTGTAAAGCTATTCCTGATAAATTCAAGCCTGAAGTTTATTCTACAGACTTGTTTAATCTAGACTTTTTACGTAATATAAAAAATTATTTTAAATTTTGGCAGCAGCAACTCCAAAAAGAAGATAATTATCTTAACAAATATCAGTATTTTGTTCAAGATTGGATAGGAAAGTTAAGAAATCCAAGTGAAGGCGATGCCTGCGGCGGGCTACGCCTACGCACTGATTTAAGGCGCATTTATCTAGATAATGCCAACGTCGTTGGTATCACCTGTGTTCAAGCTGCAAATTACCATTTTTCACAAGATTTCAAATACTTTGATGTCGTCATTATTGATGAAGTTAGTAAATGTACTCCTCCAGAGTTATTAATTCCCGCCTTGAAAGGCAAAAAGTTGGTCATGGTAGGCGACCATCGACAATTACCACCCATGCTCGACACGAAGACTTTAGAGGAAGTTTCTCAAGAGATTGGCAGCACAAATACAGAACTACAATTATTGCAAGAATCACTATTTAAAATTCAGTTTGAAGCTGCTAATGATAGTATCAAACAAATGTTAACTACACTATCGAATGCACCCCATAATTATGGGTGCAATCAATCAGTTTTATGACGGTAAACTAGAATGTGGTATCTTAGAACCTGACACCAAACGCGCACATAATCTAGAATGCAAAATAATTAAACCAGAGAACCATCTTATCTGGATAAAAATGCCTGGAGGAAATGAGTTTAAAGAGGAATATAGAGGAACTTCATTCTTTAATATTCGGGAAATTGATGTAATTGAATGTCTGTGTCAACAATTTGAGAGTACTTGGTCTTCTAAAGTTGCTAATGGTGAACCAAAAAAACAAATCGCCGTGATTACTTTTTATGGCGCTCAACTCACAAAAATTGATGAACGCCTGCAATCTGAACTTTTCCCATCTCTGCAAATTACCACTGGTACGGTAGACAGATTTCAAGGTATGGAACGACCTGTTGTAATTGTTAGTATGGTTCGCAATAATAGTAGAGGAGATGTGGGATTTGCCAAGAAGCCGGAACGGGTTAACGTTGCATTTTCTCGCGCTCAAGAACTACTAGTAATTGTGGGTTGTCATTCGCTATTTACCCAGCAGCCTGAAAAAATCGGGAGTATGTACTCCAATGTTTCAAACATCGTGCGTCTACATGGAGGTTTCGTTGATGTTTCTCGCCTCTTCTGCTAAACCTATTGATGACAATCTTAAAAAACTGGTAGACGAAATAGAAGCGCAAAGTCTTAGTTTATCAGTTTTAGCAGCGCGTCAATTTCGCTATAGCTTGCGTCAAACTCCGATAGAAGTAAATATCAAAGAACCCCGCCAGTTTAACGTACTTGAAGAATTTATCATCCGCGCTGCTATTGAATTCCAACCTCCGCCAACTGAGGATGAATTAGCCTCTGTACTTGGGCTTGATTCTGTATTTATTAAAACTACTACTACAACTCTTCGTTCCTTACAAACTCTATCACCAACATCGCCACTAACAGTTACTCCTGAAGGCCGCGCGTTTTATGAAAAAGGGTCTGTACCACAGCCGCCATATCCTATACAAATTTATGCTATTACAGACCCTTTAAGTGATAAGATAACCTTTCAATCTGAATCCTTAAATGAAACAACGATAACTTTACCTGACTTGGCAGACTTTATCACTCTTGATCATACAATTGCTGATATTGCTTCCTTACCACTTGAGGAAATCCAAAAAAATATTCAAGCTTCAGGTTTAGCACTTCATGTCCCAGAAGAGGGAAAAATCGTCACTTCCTATAAGGTACTAGCTTCGACTCAAAAATTTTGGAGAAAGATATCGCTTTTCGTTATTTTCGACGCATTAGAAGATAAGTTGAGCATCCAAATAAGAAATGGAAAGCAAATTTTAGACTCAGCATCAAATTGGTTAGAAGTTCTACACGCTGAAGGTAAAATATCTTTGCAAGCATTATGTAAATTGTCAATCGAAACCATCAATTTTGAACGTGAAGCCATTCTCAAGCAGAAAAATACTGAAATAGAAACTAGACTCGAAAAGATTCGCCAAAAGGCGCTAGAAGCTGCCACTAAAGCCACTGATAAAGTAGATAACTATAAAGCGTTAGGTGAAGCCGTACAGTTACGCGATGGACAAATTAGCCTAGCTTTTTCAGAAGTTTTAAATTCGGCTAAAAGTCAGATTCTAATCTATTCTCCTTGGGTGAATCAGGCAGTTGTAAATGAAAAATTTATAACTTTGTTACAGAAATTAGCTAATCGCGGAGTTTGGATTTTAATTGGACATGGAATTGCGCGGCGACAAGAAGATGAAGATAAACCAATTCCACCAGAACTAGAGAAAAAACTTCAAGCAATAAAAACACCTGATGGTTTACCATCTGTACAGGTTTTTTGGTTGGGAGATTCCCATGTTAAAGAAGTAATAGTTGATAAAGAAATTCATCTTTGCGGATCTCATAACTGGTTATCCTATCGCGGCGATTACCTACCACGAGGTGAGTCAGTTTATAAAGTTACAATTCCACATCAAGTTCAGGAAGCTTATGAATTTCTCGCTAATCGCTTCCAAAATCACGCTCAAAAATTATGGCAAAAGGCTCTAGAAAACCGCGATTCTAAAATGGCTGTAGAGTCTTTGTGTGTGTGGGGTGCGCTAGGTATGGAAGATATTGCACTCAATGAGATACAGAAAAATAATTGGTTTGAACTTCTGCCTGTGTGGTTGAATGTAGCACTACAGGGGTTAAGATCGAAGAATATACAAGCTGATTCAGAAAGTTTTAAAACTGCTCTTTCGTTGCTGAGTCGAGTTTCTATTGAAGAAGCTTTTATTGAGTTATTACAACAAGGATGGCGTAAAGTTATAGGCGCGATCGCAATTAATAATCCCAAAACTGCTTTAAACTTACTTAGTGATGAAATCTGGGCGCAATTTATACGCCTCAGTATTGCCCAAAAGAGTGATTCACCTGATAATTTCATTTCGCAATATACCTAAAATAAAACAAATATAGTATGGAAGTTTTAGGTTTAAATTAACTGTTTGAAATAACCAAAATTATGAACATACATGATGCCGAACTATACACTACGTAAATTAAACTAGTATATTTCTCATGCTTGAGTAGTAAGTAATAATTCTCCGAAAGACAGCCAATAAATCCGTCGTCCTGATTTGGTATGAATTATCAACAAAATGATTCTTAACCTTTGATTGACTTAAAGATAGATCCAGAAATTCGTCTTATTCGATACAATTTATAGGCAGAGAGAGCCGAGGAGAACAAGGTGGTTTTATTAAAAGGCTTTGAGATTGAGATGTACACTGGCACGCCTCAAGGTGAAATCGTCGGTCTCTCCGACAAAATTGTTGCAGCTTTGGATGCATTTATGCGGGAGCCAGATAGCCGCAACGTGGAATATATAACTCAACCATCCCCTGATTACGAAAATTTATTGTGTGCTTTGCTGCGTCCCCGGCGAGTGTTGCGAAACTACCTCAATCGTTTGGGTAATTATACCCTGATACCGGGGAGTACTTTATCTTTAGGTGGGAGCGATCGCTTTCTCCGTTCCGATCCAGCAAACTCCTATCATGACTACATTGAGAACACCTACGGGACGAAAGTAGTCACCGCCAGCGTACACATCAATGTAGGCATCAGCGACCCAGAACTATTAATGCGGGCGTGTCGGGTGATCCGTATGGAAGCACCTCTATTTCTCGCCCTCAGCGCCTCTTCTCCTTTTCTGGATGGCAAAACTACTGGCTATCACTCTACCCGTTGGGGCGTATTTCCGCAAACGCCTAGCCATGTACCGTTATTTACTAGCCACGCCGATCATATTCAGTGGGTGGAAGATCAACTCGTTGCCGGAACCATGCAAAACGTGCGGCATTTGTGGGCATCAGTACGACCAAATGGCGATCGCCGTCCTTATGATCTTAATCGCCTAGAATTGCGAATTTGCGATTTAGTCACAGATCCTATTGCCTTGCTAGCCATTACTGCCTTATTAGAAGCGCGTTTGTTGCAAATAATCGAAAATCCCAGCATCGATCCGTTAACTCAAAGTACCTTCTCTCCCCAAGAACTCGTCACCTTGACTGCTGAGAACGAAGCTGCTGCTGCTACTGGTAGTCTTGATGCTCATTTGAGGCATTGGCAAGATGGCAGAAGTATCCAAGCCAGAGATTGGATTTCTGAAATGTACCAGGATGTTTGGGCGATCGCTAAACAACGAGGCTTTGGCTGTTTCCTTTCCCCTTTGCAAAAAATCCTCCGCGAAGGTAATGAAGCTCAACAGTGGTTGCAATTACACGCAGTCGGTTTTGACAGCCACCGCGTCATCACCCAGGCTATTGTCGCTACCCAAGAACGCGAAATCGAACTCGAAGACAAATTATGTTCGTCCCTCCTGGCTTAACTCAAGACGCGTTGGGCATTGGGCATGGGGCATTGTGAAAACACTTTGTTTATCCCCTTGTCCCCTCATCCCCCTCATCCCCTCACTCCCAATACGGTTCGGTTAAGGCAAGAGACGCGATAAATCGCCGTCTCTACAAAGGACTGATTCTTGTAAAGACGGCGATTTATCGCGTCTTTGCGATTAGCGGCGTGTGATTAAAAAACCTTATCTGAACCGTATTGCCCCACTCCCCACTCCCCTCTTCAGACAAATGATAGATTTTCTTGGAGACACTACTAGCCCTAAAAGACACAAGCCCTTTCTATTTCCACATAAAACTTAATATTTAGTAATTTTAACCAAACATCCTCTCAGGCATTGCTCTGGGAGGGTTTGCGCTTCGTTTTAAAAATCTAATTGATAGAGGATGGTTGATTATTATTAACAAAACCTATGAATCGCCTCTACCCTTTGGTAGATTTAACATTGACAATAATTTTTTTTATACAATACGTAAAATATACGGACAATGCCCCAGGTAGTTTTAGTTAACCCGCAAATTCCTCCTAATACAGGTAATATTGCCCGTACTTGTGCAGCTACGGGTACAGAGTTGCATTTGGTGGGGCCTTTGGGGTTTGAAATTAGCGATCGCTACCTCAAAAGAGCAGGCTTGGATTACTGGCCTTACGTCAAGCTGCACTATCACGAATCGCTAGAAGCTTTTAAAAGCCTACATCAGGAGCGTGGAGGCAGATGGTTGGGTTTTACTGTCGGTGGAAATTGTAATTATGTCAGCTTTCAGTTTCAACCTGATGATTGGCTGCTGTTTGGTAGTGAAACTACGGGCTTACCACCAGCAATTCTGTCAGATTGCGATGCTACTCTGTATATTCCCATGAGCCAACCGGGGGTTCGCAGCTTGAATCTTTCGGTGAGTGTGGCAATTAGCTTATTTGAAACCCGTCGTCAGTTAGGCTATTTACAATAGTTGTTTACCTTCATCATCATAAGTAAATATACTTATTAATTTTCTGGATATCTATTAGACGAAGCATTTGTGGCAGTAAAAATTTTCTTTGTTACTGTAATAATATGTAAAACAAGATACCTAAAATTGGTTTTTTTCCGAAATTGTAGTGGAAGATACTTACAAGGATAGGAAGGTTATTATAAGAAATTTGTATATAAAACTTGGGATATTGCCAAATTTGAATGATAGATTTTGATGAATCGGAAACATCCTAAATTGGGGAACAAAAGGGCTAAACCCCAGTCATATTGGACATTTAAGCCATTTTGTTCCAGCAACGCTAGAAAGCAGCCCCAAAGTAGCCGATAGATCATACGGTTGTTTTTTAGGGAATAATCAACGTAAAGTCTCGTCTTGAGAAGACTGATTGAGTAGAAATATCTTGAAGATATCTACAGTGGGGGGCATCACTTTTCCAGAAGTCGCAGCAATTTAATTCTCGGCAGCGACTATGGACTTGGCATATAGTTATGTCCAGTCCCCGCGATTGACGCAAGACAAGCGCGGACAATGGTAAAGAGTAAAACGTCCTAAGTGGTGTGAGGAGTGGTTCGGACAAGTAAACACAGCAAAATTTAAGTTTTGCTAATACGTGTGAACTTGTTTAAATCAGAGAAGCAGGTTAATCTTGCGTAAGCATCTCTGGTGAATGTGATCTTGATCTATCATTTGTTGTGATCTAAATCATTGACTAGTATCCAACTGAAAAATCGAGGTCAGTTAAGCGCTAGTGATCATAGGAGGTCGTCTTTGAAACGAGCATTGAAAAAGAGAGTAAAAGCTGTGTTGAACAATAACCCCAGCAGCGATGATGCCCCGGTAGAACTGCTAAATGTGATAAATCCAAAAGTTAACCGCCGGGTGCGGACAAAAGCCGCCATGATTGGCTTGGCAATCTCTATGGGAGCAACCAGCCTTTTGGTGACTCGACAAAGCGATCAAGCCCAAGCAGCAGTGCCTGTAGGTAGCCAAAAGGCAACTTCAATGATTCCTGCTGTTGCTGACACTGAGGTGAAATTCGCCTCCACAAAGCTGGAGTCCCAAGCAGTCTCATCAGCGAGCGTGCCGGAAAATCCTGTTATCGTGGAACCAACGGCAGTCTCACAAGTGCCTGGGCTTGAAGCTAAATGGCAAGTCGCGGCAAAGGGAATGTCTTTGCAAGTTCCTGAATCAGAAATGTTTTCCCAAGGAACAGCGGTTTATAAAAATTCCACCTACCTGAAGCCCCAAGTGGCACAGGGATTAAACAATACCTTAGCTGAGACTAGTTTCCCAACAGTCAATAATCTGTCTGAGTCTAGTGCTGATGGTGTTGGTATTACAAATGCATCACTAATAATTGCCCAGCCACAAACAGTGGCAACGTCAACCGCAGCCAACAGTGAAATAAATGCACAACTTAAGGCGCAACAAGAGTTTGCACTGAATCGCTTACAAGAAAAATCGAACCGTTTAAGAAATAGTCTGGCACAGTTGCGGTCTGGGGAGACCAAAGATTTATCACAAGCTGATATGGGGTTGGCGCAGCCGACGACTGTAGTTGAGAAAACTATATTAGCCAAGTCCGACACTTCTGGCGATGCAAGCAAAGCGAACTTGATATCGAAGTTAAAACAGAAGACACAGACAACTGCACTGACACCAGCTACACCAACAGTTATTGCGTCTTCGACTCGAACAGCCTACGAAGTTAAGCCTGGAGATACACTAGCAGCGATCGCCAGCAGACATAACACTTCCGTATCAGAACTAGTCAAGGCAAATAACCTCAATAATCCAAATGAACTGAAAATTAGTCAACAACTAATTATTCCTGCTGTTCAAATTGAGGCAACTGTAGCAAGTAACCCCACTGTAGCGAGTACTACTTTTGTAGAGTCCAGAAAAACTCCAAAAGTAGCCACCTCCCCTATAAATATTGGTAGTGCCAACTCATATCTACCTACTTCACAATCACCAACTATTGCCGATAACAGTAACGTTACCGTCCCTAGACCGGTAACTGTTCAGATTCAGGCAAATAGTGCGACCGACTTAGAAACAGCCCCCGCTCCTGGTACTTCTCATGGCGTCGGTGGTGATATTGCAGTGCCACAAGCTTTTGCCGAAATGCAACAGCCTAAAACACCAACAAATAGGGTAGCAAGAGGAAACAATAACAATAATGACCGTTTGCGGAGCTTACAAGCGGAAATTCAGAGGTTACAGCAGAAATATCGCGCTCAACAGTCTGGTAACTTAGTTGTTTCAGCAGCAGCAACCGAAACTAATAATGCTGCGATGCTCACTCCTATTTCTACCCCCAATAATTTCACTGTACCCAACTCTGCGGCTCGACCGAATAGTGTAGCGATCCAAATTCCAGTTCCTACACCGATTCGGAGTAACTATAGCTTTCAGGCAATTAAGCCCCAATTCCGTACTACTGTACGCCCTAGCGAGGCAGTAAACCCAGAGTTCTTGCCTAATCTAGGCTCTGCTAGTCAGTGGACTCCCTCTCGCGCTCCATCTGCCACAAAGGTTGCAACGCCTTCTGTAAGAGTAAATTCTTCTGACTCCTTAGGAATGATGCGGGGAAGGACTGTTTCTCCACAGGTAATACCACCTTTGGCAGCAGTTGATCAATATCTGCCCAGACCCATTGACGAACTAACCCCTCCTCCATCTACTTCAACCTTAGCTTACACCTGGCCAGCAAAGGGCACTCTCACCTCTGGCTTTGGTATGCGTTGGGGAAGACCGCACAAGGGAATTGACGTTGCTAACTCCACTGGCACGCCAGTTGTCGCCTCAGCTGAGGGGACGATAGAAAAAGCTGGTTGGAACAAAGGTGGTTACGGCAACCTTGTCGAAATCCGCCATCCTGATGGCAGCACGACTCGCTATGCTCATAACAGCAAGCTTCTAGTGCAGCCTGGTCAGCAGGTGAATCAGGGAGACACAATTGCTTTAATGGGTAGCACTGGTCACAGTACTGGCCCACACACCCACTTTGAAATTCATCCATCAGGTAAGGGTGCTGTTAACCCAATAGCGATGTTACCGGAACGCGTGTAATTCTTGGCTGTCTGTAACTAAACTATTGCCTTGTTAGTTGAGGGAGTTTACCTCCCTCATTTGCTTTTTATTACCTCAACAGGGATGAAATCTGTAATGAAATTGCAAAAGGGGCTAGTCCTTGGCAAAATTGTATGCTATACTAGTTAATGATTTGGAAAAACATGGCTCAGTAGCTCAGTTGGTTAGAGCACGGGACTCATAAGCCTGGGGTCGTTGGTTCAACTCCGACCTGAGCCACTTTAAAAGTTATAAGTAGTGGGCGATAATTGGAGTTAAGATAGAGTAACTTTGACTGCTCTGTAAGAGGCAGGTTTGACCTCTAATTCTCAGGACTCGGCACTAACTGTTTGATGAGTTTGTAGCCAGTTGAGCAAATCAGTGATGTCTACGACGGGCTACGCCAACGCACTAAAATCTAACAAAGCCTCACCCAGTGCTTCCAATTGTTCTAGAGAAAGACCCTGAATCTGTTCTCTAACCTGTTGTGATAACTCTCCTACTCGTTTTTGTAGCTGTCGTAGTACAAGTGTTTGTGCTTGTTCCTGTTGTCCTTCCTCCTTCCCTCGCTCGTAGCCAATGCGCTCGCCTGTGGTAATGTAACTCATGGTACGCTCATCTCTTATACTCAGCACTATTTAATGTGGCGGATTACTTCGGCAACTGACCAAGCTTGAGCGATCGCTCCTCTGGGCTTGTGAGGTGCATCGCCATCAAAAATCTCAGAAATAGAACCAAGACAAGCGTCAAAGAAGAAGTGATCTAGCAGAGGTTGCCAATCAAAAGGCAGCGATCGCTGTGGATAAAAACGTTGCCAAGCCCGAATATATGGGCCAATTAGCCAAGCCCAAATAGTGCCTTGGTGATAGGCGCGATCGCGTTGCTCTTGATTACCCTCATATCTTCCCTTGTATTCGGGATCTCCTGGATCAAGACTGCGAAGACCATAGGGGGTGAGTAAGCTGACAGTTGCCAAATCTAATACTTGACACCCTTGCTGTTCAGAAAAGGCGCAATGGTGAAGCGACAGCGCCAAAACCGCATTGGGACGAACTTGAAAATTCCGGCGATCGTCCGGCTCAATAGTATCGTACAGATAACCTAGATGAGGATTCCAGAACTTTTGCAGCGAGGTTTTCACACGTTGTGCTTGTTGAGCATAACGCTGTGCTTGCTTAGTGAGACGCACTGGCTCACCAAACTCAAGCTGGCTCAATCGTTCTGCCCACTGACTCAGCCAACATAAAGCTGAATACCACAGCGCATTGATTTCCACTGGCTTACCATAACGGGGAGTAACAGGATCTGCCCCAATTACCACATCCATCCAGGTAAGGGCTACACCAGGAGCATCCCAACTAACTAGCTCATCGGTAGCATCGATCTGGACATTGAAATGTGTACTACCGACAAATGCTTTGTAGATTTGCTGTACTGTGGGGAATTGCTCCGCCAAAAATTCCCAGTCTTGGGTAGCTTCTAAATAAAGTCCTAAAGTTTCAATCCACCACAACGCCGCATCAATACTGTTATAAATTGGTTCTCCATTGACATCAAGAAATGCATTAGGAATCAAACCGTGGCGACAATAATGCCCAAAAGTCCGCAATACTCCTTTTGCTAGGTCAAAACGCCGTGGAACAAGTGCTAACCCCGGTAAGGCGATTAATGTATTGCGTCCCCAGTCATTAAACCAGTGATAACCAGCAATGACCGTAGGGCCAGCAATTGAGGCTCGATAGACGATAAACTGATCGCTTGCTTTAATTAGTTGTTGCCAGAGTGGGGATTGGGGATTGGGGATTGGGGACTTGTACTGAGCGTTCGCGTAGCGTCTCGTAGAGAAGTCGTTGGCGCAGCCTCTCGTAGAGAAGTATTGGGTATTGGAAAACTCTTCCCCAGTCCCCAGCCCCCAGCCCCCAGTCCCTCCTTTACTCCAGCCAAAAATCTGTGAGAGCCGTTCTTGCTCTGCCTCTACTGCTTCTGCAAAGGTTTCGGAGGTGAGAACACCTGCCATCGAGTCGGGAAAACCTACTCGTGCTTCTAGAGTGACTGTATCTCCTGGTTGCAGTATGACTATCAAGTAACCAGGACTGTAGAGGTCTTCCTTGTCGCCTAATCCCCGTTTTGTCTCCTCAGGTAATCCATAATTCCAATACCAAACTGCATCTGTTTGATATTTTCCTTGTGTCCAGCGCAAGTGCCAAGGTATACCGAAATGCCCAGCATTTTTTGCTTGCAGACAGACTTGCTGCTGCCCAAGCAATTCTGAGAACTGTAATCTTGGACTAGCAGTTTGCTGGTGGTGAAAGTCACGTTCTGCTATCAGCAGTCGCAGCCGTAAAATCGCTGTATCAGTTCCGTTATAGCGATATTGGATCAAAATTCGCTGGCAAAATGGGGAGTGGGTAGTAGGGAGTGGGCAGTATAAATTATCTTCACCATTGCCCCTAATCCCCAGAGGGGGCTTCAAGTTCCCCAGTCCCCAGTCCCCAGTCTCCACCAACCCATAAGGCATCACCAATTGTCTAGTTAACTGCCAGTTATCTTGACCCCAAATCCATTTTGGAACTGGGTTAATATCAAAACAGCGTAGCAGTTCGTAGCCTGTCGGCTCAACCTGACCGTTACCCCAAAAATTTGTCCCCAGTGCCACAACGCTCCCTAATACTTCCAAGCTAGCTTCTAGGTGCGAAAACAGCAGAGTTCGCCCAGAAGGTGGGTTTGTCGCGGCAAATAGCCAACCGTGATAAGTACGCGTGCGGACATCCGAAACTGTACCACTGGCAAAACTTCCTAAGCCATTGGTAAGCAACCATTCTCTTGTATCTAAATCATGCATTTGCTACTCAAAATCGTTATGAGTATGATATAGTCGTAACAGATCGTAATTAAACTGTGAGAGCGTGGATGGGTGAGTTTTACTTGACCCGAATTCTAACGCTACTAAACAAATAAAGGAGAATTAGGTTAATGTCCCTTACTTACGGAACCGAAGGAAGCCTCCGCGTTGGTCAACAAGCTCCCGATTTCACAGCAACGGCTGTGGTAGATCAGGAATTTAAGACAATCAAACTTTCCGATTATCGCGGGAAGTATGTCGTCCTGTTTTTCTACCCACTAGACTTTACCTTTGTTTGTCCCACTGAAATCACAGCATTTAGCGATCGCTACGAAGAATTCAAGAAAATCAATACAGAAGTCCTTGGGCTTTCTGTTGATAGTGAATTCTCCCACCTCGCTTGGATTCAAACAGATCGTAAGTCTGGTGGCGTCGGCGACCTGAATTATCCTCTAGTCTCCGACATCAAAAAAGAGATTAGCGCCGCTTACAACGTTCTTGATCCAGCAGCTGGCATTGCCTTGCGTGGTCTGTTCCTCATAGATAAAGATGGTATCATACAGCACGCCACCATCAACAATCTAGCTTTTGGTCGCAGCGTTGATGAAACCCTGCGGACACTGCAAGCAATTCAGTATGTTCAGTCTCACCCCGACGAAGTTTGCCCAGCTGGTTGGCAACCTGGTGACAAGACAATGAATCCTGACCCAGTGAAGTCTAAAGTCTACTTCTCTGCTGTCTAAATTTCCCTAGCTAGGATCTAATCCATCCTGTTGGAGTTGAGACTAAAATCAACGAAAACCACAGATAAACAGAGATACACATTAAACAGTGTCAACCTCGGTATCTATCTGTGGTTTTTTAATAAAATAGTATTTAAATAATCAGGGATAAAAATATGCTTACTTCAACTGATTTTACTGGGTTATTAAATGAGCGATTCTTCCGCAATTTTTTACCAGTTCCAGCTAGCAATAAACTCAGGTTGGGAGTGGGAACACCAGATTTTCAACTGCCAGATATTACCAACGGAACTTTAGTAAAATTATCTGATTATAAAGGTAAGCAACCAGTATTACTCGCCTTTACTCGCATCTTTACTGAAAAACAATATTGCCCCTTTTGTTTTCCTCACATTAAAGCTTTAAATGAGAACTACAAGGAATTTAAAAATCGCGGTATAGAAGTTTTAATGATTACTAGTACCGATGAACGGCAGAGTCAAATAGTTGTGAGTGATTTAGGCTTACAAATGCCGTTATTGAGTGATCCTAGTTGTCGAGTTTTTCGTACCTATCAAGTAGGGCAAGCACTGGGAGCGCCTTTACCAGCCCAGTTCGTATTAGATAAAGAAGGAAAACTCCACTACTGGCATTTATTTTCTTTTTTGGATCACAATGCTAGTGTTGAGACTTTGTTAAAACAATTCAATTGAGTGTAATGTGTAAATGGTAATGCCCACCCTACTCATGAAATTGTGAGGTTTTATGGTGCTAACCCTTTATCATTCCTCGATTTCTCCTAACTCCCGCCGCGTCTGGATTACTCTGCTGGAAAAAGGACTTGAGTTTGAATTAGTAGAGATTAAACTGGATGGGGAGCAGTTTAAACCAGAGTTTTTGGCAATTAGCCCCTTCCACCACATTCCGGCT
>JAHCSU010000245.1 GCA_023522315.1 Nostoc sp. CCCryo 231-06 | reverse complement strand
CGTAATGATGCTCGTTCCTCTCTACGAGACGCTGCGCGAACGCTACCGCTACGCTAACGTAATTAATTTTTTGGGACTTCCAAATAAAAAATATCCCAAAACTGACGCAAAAATCCTCTCTATTTCTTCTCTCTGCGTTCTCTGCGTCTCTGCGGTTCGTTTATTTCTTGGAAATCCCTTTGTAATTATGCATAATATTTCTGCTTGAGTTATTTATCAATAAAAAATATGAGCGAAACTCATCCTATCTTAATTCGCCTTGGTCAAGGTCTTAATCAAGTAATTGTCGGACAATCTAGCCTAATACAACAACTTTTAGTAGCCCTGCTAGCGGGTGGACACGTAATTTTGGAAGGAGTTCCCGGAACTGGTAAAACCTTGCTAGTAAAAGTGTTGGCGCAGTTAATCCAAGGGGAGTTTCGCCGGATTCAACTAACACCAGATGTTTTACCTTCAGATATTACTGGTACAAATATTTTTGACTTGAATAGCCGCAATTTCACTTTAAAAAAAGGGCCAATATTTACCGAAATCCTGCTAGCAGACGAAATCAACCGTACTCCTCCCAAGACACAAGCGGCGCTACTGGAAGCAATGGAAGAGATGCAGGTAACATTGGATGGTGAAAGTTTGCCCTTACCAGATTTATTTTGGGTGATTGCAACCCAAAATCCCCTGGAATTTGAGGGGACTTATCCCTTACCAGAGGCGCAGTTAGACAGATTTTTATTTAAGCTGGTGGTAGATTACCCAGATCAAGCTGCCGAAAAGCAAATGTTACTGAATCGTCAGGCGGGTTTTGCAGCACGGCGTTTGGATATTAGCCGTTTGAAACCAATAGCAACAGTAGCCGATATTTTGCAAGCACGAGAAGCAGTCAAAGAGGTTAAAGTATCAGAAGCGATCGTTGATTATTTATTGGCGTTGGTGAGAATATCGCGTCAATATCCTGATTTAACTTTGGGGGCATCGCCTCGCGCTGCCGGTGCTTGGTTGCAGACATCTCAAGCCCTAGCGTGGTTGGCCAGAAGAGATTTTGTAACGCCAGATGATGTTAAAGCAGTTGCATCGCCGCTGCTGCGTCATCGCCTCATTTTGAAACCAGAAGCGATGCTGGATGGTTTACAAATGGATGCGGTAATTGCGGCGGTAATTAATCAAGTACCAGTTCCAAGGTGAAAAAATCTTTGTCAGGCTATACAAGTAAAGTTAAATCGGCGGTTAGAAAGCATTTCTATACAGGCAAAACTCACCTTTGCGGGTTTAAAAACCTTAATTTTATCAATACCTTCGCCATTTTTTTGTAGGTTGGGTTGAGCGAAGCAAAACCCAACGTATTTGTTGGGTTTCGTGTCTCAACCCAACCTACGAATCCAGGCATTTTTCGATTTGGCTAAGGTATTGTTTATCTTACATGTTTGTGTAGCCGCAAATTTTATTCGCTGGGGCTTAAGTTCCAGGGCAACCCGCCATACCTTGCATGAGATAATGCGATCGCGCTCTTTGGTTACATCGAAATAATAGAAGTAATAAAAGGAGTAAAGCAATGATTTAGAATCAACTTATAGGTAAACTGATATTAATATGATTGACCACGACCGTTTATTTAAAGAACTGATTGCAACATTTTTTATAGAATTTTTAGAATTATTTTTTCCCCAGGTAATTGCTTATCTAGAACCTGACTCGTTGAAATTCTTAGACAAAGAAGTATTTACCGATGTCACTGCTGGCGAACAATACGAAGCTGATTTAGTAGTACAAGTAAGATTTCGAGAACAAAAAACTTTTTTCCTCGTGCATATCGAAAATCAGTCATATCCACAAGCTGATTTTGGACGGAGAATGTTTCGTTACTTTGCGCGATTGTTTGAAAAATATGCTTTACCTGTATATCCAATTGTAGTTTTTTCCTATGACGCTCCGCGCACACCCCAAAAAAATATTTACCGGATGGAATTTCCAGATAAAAATGTTCTGGAATTTAACTATGGGGTGGTTCAACTCAATCAATTAAACTGGCGCGATTTTTTACAGCAAGAAAACCCCGTTGCCAGTGCGCTCATGGCTAAAATGAACATAGCACCCTCAGAACGTCCCAGAGTTAAGGCTGAATGTTTGCGTTTGTTAGCGACTTTACGACTCGATCCAGCACGAATGAAAATGATTGGTGGGTTTGTTGACACTTATCTTAAATTAAATGCAGCAGAAGAAGAGATTTTTCAAACTGAGATTGCTAAATTTGAAGTAGCCAAACAAGAGGTAGTTATGGAAATTGTTACTAGTTGGGAATTAAAAGGAATACAAAAGGGAAAACTAGAAATAATTATGCGCCTGCTAAATCGGAAGGTTGGTGCAGTTACACCTGAATTAGAAGAACGGATTCGCCAATTATCGACTACACAATTAGAAGATTTAGCAGAAGCTTTGTTAGATTTTAGCAATGCAAGTGATTTGGTAGCTTGGTTAAATGGGCTGGAGGAGTAACAATTAATATACATTATTCAGAGCTTTTGTAGAGACTTAAGGAACATCGCGTCTCTACATTTCTTGTTACAGCCGATCGCACAATCAAAGAGAATATTATCAGGCGATCGCACCACTTCCCCATCTCCCACACTGTTTACGGATTCTCTGCCAAAAATCTTTGAATTTCAGGTGATGCCAAAAGCTTTTTCGCATCAGCCAGCAGACGTTCACCCCACAGGTTTTTCTTGAGATAAGCTAAATCACCATAACGCTTATCAATAATAAATGCCTGTTTTGCTTTGCTGAGAGCTTGTTCTCGCTCTTCTTTGGCATATAAAGTCACAGCCAATGCCAATAAAGGTTCTGCTGCTTTGTTATTAATAGCCACAGCTTCTTGCCATTGCTTAATTGCCCCTTTCACATCCCCCTGTTCGTATTTGATTAATCCAATGTTATTAATAGCCCACCAGAAGTTTGGACCAATCTTGAGAGCAGCGTTGTAATCAGCGATCGCTCCTTCCTTGTCTCCTAAATCGGAGCGGAGGACTCCTCGGCCGATGTAGGCTAAGAAAAAGTTGGGATTAATGTTGAGAGCAGCGTTG
>JAHCSU010000244.1 GCA_023522315.1 Nostoc sp. CCCryo 231-06 | reverse complement strand
GAAATCTTCTTGAATATCAATGTGTTACATCTTGAAGTGCGGAATGTCGGATTTAGCTACTTCGAGGCGTTCACTGAGAGACTGCCCGTGGATGACTGCTAGGGGTATTCTATTGGGAAGATAACTTTTAGCAAGTTGGATAAATGTTTCTGCTTGTTTAAGGTTGTATTCTTGCCGTTCCCTGATATTTTGTCCAACAAGTAAATGGTCAGGACAAACAATAATATCGCCAATGTTTGAACGTTCTCGATATCTATGAATAGACCAGTGAGCATCAACATATTTCCCATTTAGAGTGGGGATATTTTGATCGCGGTAGTTAAATGATCCACAGTCATGAATAATAGGACTATCTGGAACAATTTGTGCTTTTATAGCGAGTGAGTAAAGCCAGCCCACAGGTTGATACTCAAGCAACTGCCAGATTGGGATTTGTTTACCCTTGCTTCTAACAAAATCGCTCTTACCCAATACTGGATAGAAACCTAATTTCATACTATTTAAACGAGTAAATGTTGATTTTATTCTTAATTTAGCCCTCTACTTGGAGAGGGCTAACTATTAGATTACTGTCTGTATTTATTTGCAATACTTAGAAGATACTGCCGCCAACGGTTAGAGACTTTTGCAGCCAGAGTGCTAATATCACTTGCTGCAATTTCTTCTGCTTCAGTTTCAAAAACATCATCAAAGTGAATCTTGGCGTGATACTCCATGCCATCGAAGTAAATATTGAAGCTAGGATTGAGTTGAAAATCTTGAATCATAATTTTTATCCTTACTAGGGAAGATATAAACACTTGTTTTGTTCTGCTAGCCTATTTATGTGATAGTTATCAAGAATCATTTTCTTAAATTCTTCTCTTGTTGCTTGCAAGTCGCGGAATATTTTGGGTTCTTGCGTACCTAGCGTGCTAAAATACTAATATATTTCTTAATAATATCGA
>JAHCSU010000243.1 GCA_023522315.1 Nostoc sp. CCCryo 231-06 | reverse complement strand
AGTTAGGAGTTAGGAGTTAGGAGTTAGGAGTTAGGAGTTAGGAGTTAGGAGTTAGAAGTTAGGAGTTAGGAGTTAGAAGTTAGGAGTTAGAAGTTATTATTTTCCTCTGCCCAATGACAAATGACAAATGACCAATGACAAATGACTAATGACTAATGAAAATAATTGCTTACTCTTACACCAATCCTCTACTAGAATCTGCTCCCGATCAAGCCGATTGGGGATGGGAGGTGGATCGAGTTTATGAAGATTTGGGCAAGCGAGAGTCCTTCCCTGCGGGACGCTGCGCGAATGGACACGCTACGCGATCGCAATTACAACAATTATTTAGCGATTGCGAAACTGAACCAGCAGATTATCTCCTGATTCGTCGGTTGGAAGAATTAGGGGATACTGTAGAGGAAATTAGCGATCGCTTACATAAACTCGAAGTAATGGGAGTAGCGATAATTGCCACAGAACAACCCTACACTTCCGAAAATTATCCTCTGGGCGCTGATTTGCTGAATTTGCTAAATGCAATCCAACGTCAACAACGTAGTCGTCGCATCCGTGAAGGACACGCCCGTAATCGTCTCAATGTTGCACCGCCACCCGGCAAAGTTCCCTACGGCTATCGCAGGGGTAACGGAAAATATACCATTGATCGCAGTACTTCACCAGTAGTCAAAGATTTTTTTGAACACTTTTTACTCTATAGTTCCCTGCGGGGTTCAGTTCGTTACTTGGCGAAAAAATACGGCAAAAAAATCTCTGTAACCACAGGAAGACGCTGGCTAACGAATCCAGTTTATCGCGGCAATACAGCTTATCAAAATGGTGAAATTATCTCTAATACCCATATTCCGATAATTTCTAAAGAAGAAGCAGCCCAAATTGACCGACTTTTACGCCGTAACAGCCGTTTACCATCCCGAACTGCTGACTCAACTCGATAATATTTCCATCAGGATCTTGAGTGAATAGGGCAGGGCGGCCTGAAGCGCTGGGTTGAATAGGATAATTATGATTGAGCAACTCTTGTTTAGCAGCGTCCAAGTTAGCGACTGAGAAAGCGACGTGGGGATTGCGTCCCCATTTTTCGTTTGGGTTTTCGGTGGGGACAGTAGGTGCAACTATTAGGTGAATTTGATAGTTGCCGACTTGATACCATGCACCAGCGTATTTCAGGGAACGATCTATTTTGGCTAATCCCAATACTTTGCCATAAAAGTGTTCGGAGCTTTCTAAATCAGTCACGAGAATTGCTGTATGGAGACTTTGAGTAATCTGCATTGTTGGTAAGTGCGATCGCGTTTATCTAAATTTTGACGTAGTTTGAACCTTTGCGGAGTGCTTTCTCCCCAACGTTAGGCTACGGTGTACACACAAGTGCTGTCCACATACGTTTCAACTCTTTTACCCAC
>JAHCSU010000242.1 GCA_023522315.1 Nostoc sp. CCCryo 231-06 | reverse complement strand
AAGAAAAAACCCTCATCCCCCAGCCCCTTCTCCCAAATTTGGGAGAAGGGGAGCCAGAAAGAAGTCCCTCTCCCATCTTGGGAGAGGGATTTAGGGTGAGGGCAAAAACTATGGTTCTCAACATAGATGAGGTTTAAAGCGCTAATCACGATTAAACAACTACAAAATTGTTTTTGGTTAGTGACAACCCACTTGAAAGTTGTCCAAATTGTACCTTCTTCTCCTTGCTAGCCCAAACTTTTCAATTACGGAGAACCTGTCTACCTCCTTTTGTTGCCACACCACTACTGGATCTCAGAATGATGCCGAAAAGCCTTGAAGTGAACCAAGGCTTATGCAAAACTTGAGATCCTTCGCTTCTGGCCTACTTTTAAGGAATTTATCAATGGCGCGTCTAGCCCTGCTGAGTGTATCTAACAAAACTGGTTTAATTGACCTAGCCCGTAGCTTGGTTGAAGAATTTGACTTTGATTTAATCAGCAGTGGGGGAACAGCCCAAGCCCTCAAAGATGCGGGACTCCCTGTTACCAAAGTTGCAGATTACACAGGTTCTCCAGAAATTTTAGGTGGCCGAGTCAAAACCCTACATCCGCGAATTCATGGCGGAATTTTGGCACGGCGAGATGTTCCCCAAGATATTACAGATTTAGAAAATAACCAAATTCGCCCGATTGATTTAGTTGTGGTGAATCTATATCCTTTTGAGGAAACGATCGCTAAACCAGGGGTAACATTAGCTGAAGCCGTTGAACAGATTGATATCGGTGGCCCGGCTATGCTACGCGCTTCATCGAAAAACTTCGCCCATCTCGCTGTATTATGCGATCCGGCACAGTATGACGAGTATTTACAGGAATTGCGGCAAAATAACGGCGAAGCATCCCTAGAGTTTCGGCAAAAGGCGGCTTTAAAAGGATTTTCCCACACTGCTAGTTACGATCAAGCGATCGCATCTTACCTCGCCGGAACAGAAAATTACAACCTTAGCGGTACACAATTGCAATCTCTGCGTTACGGCGAGAATCCCCATCAACCCGCCACTTGGTATCAAACTGGTACAACCCCAACGGGATGGGCAGCCGCCACCAAACTGCAAGGCAAAGAACTTAGTTACAATAACTTAGTTGATTTAGAAGCCGCACGCCGAATTATTGCTGAATTCACTGATACCCCAGCAGCAACGATTATCAAACATACAAATCCCTGTGGTACGGCACTGGGAAGTAGTATTTTTGAAGCGTATCAAAAAGCTTTCAACGCTGATTCTGTTTCTGCTTTTGGTGGTATTGTCGCGCTCAACCGCCCGATTGATGCAGCTACAGCTAGCGAGTTAACCAAAACATTTTTAGAATGTGTGGTTGCACCAAGTTGTGATGCCGAAGCTGAAGAAATCCTGGCCAAAAAATCCAACGTGCGGATTTTGACTTTAGCTGATTTGAGCAGTGGCCCTAAGGATACAGTGAAAGCGATCGCAGGTGGTTTTCTTGTCCAAGCTAGCGATGACGTAATTGCTGATACCAATCAATGGCAAGTTGTCACCGAACGTCAACCCACCGCTAGCGAGTTAGCCGAATTGCTGTTTGCTTGGAAAGTTTGCAAACATGTTAAATCTAATGCCATTGTTGTGACAAGCGATCGCACTACACTAGGAGTAGGTGCTGGTCAAATGAACCGCGTCGGCTCAGTTAAAATTGCCCTAGAACAAGCTGGAGAAAAAGCCATTGGTGCAATTCTCGCCAGCGATGGATTCTTCCCCTTCGATGATTCTGTGAAAACAGCCGCAGCAGCAGGAATTACAGCCATTGTCCAACCAGGGGGAAGTGTACGCGATAAAGATTCTATCATTGCTGCTAACGAACTGGGTTTACTGATGGTCTTAACTGGTGTACGTCACTTTTTACACTAAATTAGTCTCAGTAAGGTGTACACTTTAGAAAGTGTCACACAAAATGCTCGCTTTTTGATTGAATCAATGATATGTTTTAGTCGTGTGTGAGGAGCAAGTTAAAAGTAAAAAGCGTTTGGGGTGGAAACACGGCAACACTCCCAAGCGCTTTTTAATTTGTCAGAAATTGGATTGCTTGTGCAGTTTCACAAATGTCACTCAATATACTTGCCATTTGATAGAAGTAGTGATAGTGTTTATTTGTGTGTGAGGAGCAAGTTGAGAATAAAAAATGCCTGGGGTGGAAACACGGCAACACTCCCAGGCATTTTTTAATTTATATATAGAAATAGAAAAATTGGATTGTAGGTGCAGTTTTGAAAGTGTCACTCAATATACTCGCCTTTTGATTGAAGCAGTGATACTATCTAATTGTGTGAGGAGCAAGTTAGAAATAAAAAGCGTTTGGGGTGGAAACACGGCAACACTCCCAGGCGCTTTTTAATTGGTATGCAGAAAAAAATCTTTGCAGATTTGCTGGAATTATTGAGATAATTACCTACAGTCCAAAATCCAGTAAATCTTACCCACAATCATAAATCTAGGTGCAAATCAATCGGCTGACTCAACAAATTCAGTTCATCATCGAGATTGACCAATTGAAACAGGTGATGCGCCAAACCCTACTCACTGATGGGTCACGCCGGGAAAATAGTGCCGAACACTCTTGGCATTTAGCGGTGATGGCAAGTGTATTAGCAGAATATGCCCCAGAGGGTGTTGATATATTCCATGCTATCAAAATGTTGCTAATTCACGATTTGGTAGAAATTGATGCAGGTGATACCTTCTGTTACGATGTGCAGGGTAACGACAGCAAGGCAGAACGAGAAGCACAAGCCGCGTTGCGCTTATTTGGACTTTTGCCAGCAGATCAAGCTAGGGAGTTGCGTTTACTCTGGGATGAGTTTGAAGCGGGAGAAACAACCACTGCTAAGTTTGCCGCAGCCCTAGACCGTATACAGCCTTTGCTGCACAATCAACAAACTCAGGGCGGGACTTGGCGCATTCATGGCATTAGGCGCGATCAGGTGATGAAACGGGTAGCGCCAGTAGAAACAGGTGCGCCGGAACTGTGGCCTTTTGTTTTACAATTGATTGATGATTGTGTGACAGCAGGGTATCTTAAAGAAACTTCTACTCTCAAGATTTAGGGCTGATGCGCCAAAATTTCTTCCCACTCAGACGACGAGAGAGGTTTGACCTCTATCTGCATCTCAAAACAATCGCTAGCTGTTGCAACTAAAGCTGCAATAATATTTTCTACACTCAGACTTTGAGGCAGTTGTACATCCGTAAAAGATTCTGCACCAAATACCTGAGTGAACAGTTCAGCATCCGGTTGCAAACGGATTGAACCATGTTGCAAAATTGCCCCACCACGTCGCAGTTGAGCGCTACCAATGAGTTTACCACCATCTGGTAAAACTAAATCTGCACTGGTAGCGGTGCCAAAACAGTTAGGGTTGTGAATGTAACCTCGCCCAGCCGTACCGTAATGTAATTCTACGCCGAGCGATCGCCATCCTTGAATCAAAAACTCACAAATTTTTTCGTACACCTGGAGGCGATTACCCGTAAGTCCAGATGTGACTACAGCGTAACTTAAATCACCTTGGTGTAGCACGGCTCGTCCACCGGTAGGACGCCGCACTAAATCCAGTTTTTGCCCTTGCCAAGTCAAATTTTGCCAATATTCAGGGTATTGGCGTTGATGATAGCCGAGAGAAATGGCTGGTGGCGACCAGGTATAAAAGCGCAGAGTTGGCGGATGTTTTCCAGACTGGTGTTGTTCTAATAACCATCGGTCAATCGCCATCTGCACATTGCCAGCCGCCTCTAGCAAAGGAATTAATCGCCAAACCTGATTAGTATGCATCCGATGCAGCAATAGCCCAATCTAAACTCCAAGTTGCGCTGAAAGCGCACCAAAGGTGCGACCTAAAATCTAAAATTCTTTAAATTGCACCAAATTCAGATTGTAAAGCTTCATCGTTATTATCAGCGATCGTTGCCACAATGGTAATCAGTCGAGACACTTCGCCAGGAGATAACTCAGCTAAGGTGCGTGTTGATATCACAACCACCTGGTTTTCAATAATACCAAAACGCGCTTCAAAAGTGCTAGAGCAGTTCAACTCTAAAAGATACCGCATCAACTTAGGTTCATCTTTAGCAGGTAAATTTAGCACCGTAGACCAAACTGTGATGGTGTCTTCATCGGTTGTCCCGTTGAGTTGGACAAATACTTCCACACTTCCATACTTAAACTTCCAGAGATAACCACCCTCTGGAGTGTGGCTAACCATCGCACTGTCATCTTGTTCTAAAGAGTCGATGACATTCTCAATTACCTCCAGATGGTTAATGCTTGCCGTCTCGGCAATTAGCTCATTAATGGATTCGTTACTAGGTATGGTTTCTTGGTAGCTTGTCATAGAGATTTTTTCCTCAACATACTTGCTGTCTTATCTACACATACTTTATAACTTCTGGACGCAGTTAGTTTGAGCTTCCTTTTGGCCTACTTTCCAAATAGCAACAGGCTTTCATAAGTTAATTATGCTACCTACTTACTTAAAAAGTAACCCATACTATAGGATCAGCCCTCAGATACAGTGAGAATTTAGTAAATTCGATAAGTTCGGGTATTAAAACGTTTTGGTGTTGTAACATCAACAAATTCAGCCATTGAATCGCACTTTATCTGCTTTGCAGCAAACAAAACTTTAGCACAGGATAAATCGTAATTAATGTCAGACATAACTAATGTTTTAGCGATCGGGGCGATTTTTGGAGCGTTGAGTCGTTTCTATATAACTGAACTGGCAAAAGCTATTTTGGGAACAAATTTTGGCTTTTACGGCACATTCTTGATTAACGTGTCTGGCTGTTTATTGATTGCTTATATTTTGACTCTAGCGGCGGAGAATATTCGCATCATCTCGACTGAACTTCGCCTGATGACAACAACAGGTTTCTGCGGTGCATATACTACTTTTTCTACCTATGGTTTGGAATCAAAAGGTTTCTTAGATAAGGGAGATATCACAAGGCTGTTAATTTATTGGGTTGGCAGTGCGATCGTCGGAATGATTTGCATCCAAATCGGCGTCTTATTGGCAAGAAGAAGCGTTTAAAGGTTTTAAATTATAGTTTACTTTCTAAAGGCCCAAAATGTGGGGCTGCATAAGTACTTCCAATTAAAAAATACCCGTCAGGGTAGGGGCACAGGATTGCTGTGTCCTTACAGAGTGGTCTATTTACCTGAAAATAGCTGTATATCTCTGGGTGTAATTGCGAAATACTGTAAATTTAGTTTGCAGATTTATTGATTCTGGTAATAAGATTTAGTGATGAGAGCAAAACTGTGGATATTAGCTTGCAGGTGGGATGAGTAAGGGCAGATTGAAATTAGTTACCTGTGTTGGTTGTTTATCATTGGCGATATATGCATCGGCATTATATTTTAGCGATCGCACATCTACCGCGATCGCTAGTTGCAAACAGTCTTTATCACAGACTTTAAGATTGGGACTATCGCAACCGCAAACATCAACAGAAAAGTTACGCTTACTCGCTCAAGCTATGACTGTAAAAGTGATGTCAAAAGAATTCTTGGGTTCTGGGATTATTTTGCGAAAACAAGACTCAATCTATACAGTTTTAACTAATGCTCATGTACTCAGAGCAGATAATGCTCCCTATCGGATTCAAACCCCTGATGGTCAGATATATACAGCCAGTTTGCCTAAAAATATAAAATTTGGCAAGAATGATTTGGCAATATTGCAGTTTCGCAGCCCTAAAAAAAATTACACAGTAGCATCTATTGCTTCTAAATTAATTGTAGGCGATGAAGTTTTTGCTAGTGGTTTTTATTCACCAAATGATGAAGAAAAATACCAGTTTTCTTTCACTACTGGTAAAGTTTCACTCTTGCTAACCAAAGCTTTAGAAGGTGGCTATCAAATTGGTTATAGCAATGATATCCAAAAGGGGATGAGTGGTGGCCCATTGCTAAATTGTCGGGGTGAGGTGGTGGGTGTAAATGGAATGCAAGCAAATCCTTTGTGGGATGCTCCCTCTATCTTTGTTGATGGTTCCGAAGCAGATAAGGGGTTACATGAGCAGATTAATCGCCTTAGTTGGGCTGTACCAATAGATAAATTAATCAATTTGAAATGATTGAATCATTTTTTCTGTAGTTGGGACAAATTTATCATAATCATCAATGGCAGCAGTGTAGATAATTACGTAGGCTTTATCCCCCTTTAATGTCCAAATCCGCCAATTCTTTAAATTATGGTCTCCATCTTTGAGGCTCTTGGGTACTTAGCGTGCTAAATTAATAGGATAATGCCAAGAAAGTAAAGC
>JAHCSU010000241.1 GCA_023522315.1 Nostoc sp. CCCryo 231-06 | reverse complement strand
CCCCATGCCCCATGCCCCATGCCCCATGCCCCATGCCCAATGCCCAATGACTAATGACTAATGACTAACAAAAAGTCATAAACTGAAAAATGCATCTAAATAACTCGTTAGGATCTTGACTAAATTAACTGTGCGGAAAATTGTTATTGCCGGCAACTGGAAAATGTACAAAACCCAGGCAGATACCCAGGAGTTTTTACAAGGATTTCTGCCCCACTTAGAGGAAGTCCCCCAAGGGCGAGAAGTGATATTGTGCCCTCCGTTCACTGATTTAAGTGTTTTGTCCAAGAGTTTGCACGGTAGCCTCATCCAACTGGGGGCACAAAATGTCCACTGGGAAGAATATGGAGCCTATACGGGTGAGATTTCTGGCCCAATGCTGACAGAACTTGGTGTGCGCTTTGTGATTGTCGGTCATAGCGAACGACGGCAATTTTTTTGTGAAACGGACGCAACCGTTAATCTACGCCTCCGAACTGCTCAAAGGTTTGGTTTGACCCCAATTCTCTGTGTTGGCGAAACTAAACAACAACGAGATGCGGGAGAAACTGAATCACTGATTGCTCTCCAACTCGACAAAGGTTTGGTAGATATTGATCAGAATAATTTGGTGATTGCATACGAACCGATTTGGGCGATTGGTACTGGTGACACTTGTGAAGTAACGGAGGCAAATCGGATAATTGGCTTAATTCGTAGCCAGTTGAGTAATCCAAATGTATCAATTCAATATGGTGGCTCAGTCAAGCCGAATAATATTGATGAGATTATGGCTCAACCAGAAATTGATGGTGTTTTAGTGGGAGGAGCAAGTTTGGAAGCTGAGAGTTTCGCTCGAATTGTGAATTTTCAGTCACTGTGATGTGCTTTCTTCTCGTTCCCATGCAGAGCATGGGAATGCCTAATATAGATTTATGCCAAGGAAATTGATAATTCGAGGTCGCTGTTTCGAGTGGGGACAGCGCACTTATTTAATGGGCATTTTGAATGTAACGCCTGATAGCTTTAGTGATGGGGGTGAGTTTAACACTACCTCTGCCGCTTTAGTACAGGCGCAAGCCCTGGTGGCTGCTGGTGCTGACATTATCGATGTGGGCGGTCAATCAACTCGACCAGGGGCAAAGCAAATAACTCTGGCACAGGAACTTGAGCGGGTGTTATCGGTGTTACAGGTGCTAAGACCAGAAATTTCAGTCCCGATTTCTGTAGATACAACCCGTGCTGCCGTAGCCAAGGCATCTGTAGAAGCTGGAGCGGATATTATTAATGATATTTCTGGCGGCACTTTTGACTCAGAAATGTTACCAAAAGTTGCAGAGTTAGGTGTGCCAATTATTTTAATGCACATCCGGGGAACGCCACAGACAATGCAACAACAGACTGATTATCAAGATTTGCTCACAGAGATTTATAGTTTTTTGGCAAGGCAAATTGAGGTAGCAACTGCTGCGGGCATCGACCTGGATAAAATTATTATTGATCCTGGTATTGGCTTTGCTAAGAACTATGAGCAAAATTTAGAAATTTTTCGCCGCTTGCGATCGCTAATAACACTCAACTGTCCTATCTTGGTAGGAGCGTCTCGTAAAAGTTTCATTGGTCGTATTTTAAATCAACCAGATCCAAAAGCACGAGTTTGGGGAACGGCAGCAGCTTGTTGTGCTGCTATTTTTAATGGCGCTGATATCCTCCGAGTTCACGATGTTCAAGAGATGCGCGATGTTTCACTAGTAGCCGATGCGCTACTGAGACAAGCCGCACAGCGTGACTGTTAGGTATTACCGTTTTCGTGTTTTTTGCCATTATCTTCTTTATTTACTGACTCGGCTATCAACTCCTGAAACATTTCACTTGAGTTGGCTGGGTCTACAAAGACAATTTTGGCATTATTGCTCTCACCTAGTTTTTGGCTAGCATCTACGTAATCTTGAGCTACAAGATACCGCAGAATGTCCCTACTATCTGGATTGGAACGGAGAGCTTGAGAAATGATTTGCACTGAGGCCATAGTTCCTTCTGCTTTTTTAATCGCAGCTTCCTTTTCCCCTTCTGCTTCAGTAATCAGGGCCCGTTTTTTGATTTCAGCAGCTTGTTGCTCTTCCCTTGACTTTCGTACACTCTCAGGTAGGGTAATTCTCTGAAGGTCTAACCGGAGAATCTCAACTCCCCAATCTATCGTTATACTATTCAACTCGAATAAGAGAGTTGAGTGCATCTCCACTCTGGAGACATTGGTCTGCTCCAGAGTGTTCTGGGCAATGATTTCCCGGAGCGTGGTTGTAGTCACCTGTATCAGTGCGCCTTGCAGATCCTCAATAGCGTAAAAGCTTTTCTCAATATCTTTGATGCGCCAGTAGACAATAGCGTCCACTTCCACAGAAATATTATCTTGGGTGATCACATTCTGAGGCTTGATGTCTAAAATTTGCTCTCGCGTGGTATCTTCCATCACAATCTGATCTACCAAGGGAACAATAAAGTTCAGCCCAGGTTTAAGTTTTCGATGAAACTGCCCCAGGCGTTCGACTAGGGCTTCATTACCTTGATTAATCAGTTTTGCAGAACCTAAGGCATAACCTATAAGCACTAAAACTATAAAAATGATTGGCTCCATATATACTCCTATTCAGCTTTTGGGAGAATTTAGTGTCAAGGATATGCTAATAGCTTGTCATATCTTTGAGTTTAATGTTTTGAGTCTGTAATTTTATGAACACCAGCAGCGATGTCTGATGTTGAGTCGCTGCGCGTCTTGTACATATTCTGTAAGTAGGCTGTTTTGCGGAATGCGTAGAAGCTCTGCTTCTTGTCGTCAGACATCGCTATTAAAGCACCTTGAATAAAATGCTGGCAAGGACTACTTTATGTAATCAAGATTACTTGTACTGGCATCTTCAGAGACTTTGAAATTTAATTCAGTATATATATTTAAACTCATCGGCACTTTGAAACACCGATTGAAAAACGCAAACGTAAGGCAGTGGCGGTACAACATTATATTGCAAAGTGTAAGGGCACGGCAGTGCCGTGCCCTTACGGGTATGGGTATACGTCACGTAAACGAGAAACGCTTTATCTCAGTTGGATGGAGCAAGCTAAAATCGCTGCCCATCAACCAAAATAAGCGCCTTTGCCAAACTTACAAGACAGTATTCATCCAACCCTAAGATTCAGAATTATTAATGATGCGGCTATTACAAACATTCATCGCCTTTTCTACTCCCTGCTTGAGGCTTAATTCAATACACTCAACCACAAACTGAAGTACAAGAGACATCTGCTGATTTTCGGCCGCAGAAAATCGCCCCAGCACATGAGAAACAGCATCAGAATCATCGTTATTAGCTGCACCTTTAGGTTTACCAATACCGATTCGCAACCGGGGAAAGTTTTGGGTACTAAGATGTGCGATCGCACTTTTCATGCCGTTATGTCCCCCAGCCGAACCAGATAAGCGCAGACGAGTTTTTCCCAAGGGCAAATCCATATCGTCATAAATTATCAGCACTGACTCAGGCGGTAATTTATACCAACTAGTTACCGCTTGTATTGCTTGTCCTGAGCGATTCATATAAGTTAACGGCTTTAGCAAGCGAATCTTACCTCCACATCGGGCCATTCCCTCGCCATACTCACCCTGAAACTTGCGGTTTTCTGCCAAGGGAACGCGCCAAGAACGGGAGAGAGTTTCCACAGCAACAAAGCCGATATTATGGCGTGTTTGGTCATACTTGCTTTCTGGATTCCCCAACCCGACAATTAGCTGGGGAATCACCAAAGCTGGTTGCTTAACAGCTTCTGTCATTTTGCCTAGATTCAATTGATATGCAGCAGTCTCCTAGCTAGGTTGGGAAGAACTAGCGGTATCCTGCTCAGATTTAGCAGGGTAGATTTGCTTAGGTTCCAATTCAGCAGTAGTCTTGACAACTTCTTCTAACTGTTCTGCTTCTTTTTGAAACTCGGTTTGAAACTCCTTAGAAGCTTCTTGAAAACTACGAATTGTTTTGCCCACACTCCTACCAATCTCTGGCAGCTTCTTTGGGCCAAAGATTAACAGCGCCACTACCATAATTACACCCATTTCTGGCAGACCGATACCAAATATATTCATTTTTGTCTCCTGTAAACTATATGAACTACTACAGAAACTCAGATATTATTTAGTCTACTCAATGGTTCGTATGCATTGAGCATTTACAAAAAAACCCGGAAGAACCGGGTGTAACATAACTTGTTATCCAAACTTGATAGCTGTGTATCTGTTAGCGTCCTAAACTCCGCCAATCGACATTTACATCCTGAACTAACAGTGTTCTATTGTAAAGTTGCAGAATAATCAGCAGAAACACGAAAAATAGCAAAATAAAAACAGCCATCACAGGGGTAGTACCCCAACCTGGAGCCACTTTCCCATACTCAGAGTTAAGTGGTTTCAGGATATCTCCCAACCTAGTCCTTTGTGCCATACTTCACCTAATATTACTTGCCAAAGCTTTTTTTAATCTTCTGTAATATTCTATAAGAATAGCACTCATCATCTATCCCTCAATTATGGAACCCGCAATAGTTCTTAGCATTTCTGTGGCTGCCGTGGTGGTTGCCATCACTGGATTGTCGATTTATACCTCCTTTGGCCCTCCTAGCAAGCAATTGAACGATCCATATGACGATCACGAAGATTAAAGGAGTTAGCAGTCAAGAGTCAACGCTAGTAAAGTTTGACCTCTCTCCTAAAAGGAGAGAGGCTTTGAATCTTACTCCCCTTCCCTTGTAGGGAAGGGGCTGGGGGTTAGGTCTATATTGACTTATGCAAGACTGGGATTAATCGCTGGGATTACCTTGAAACTGGCGATTTTCCAAGGCTGTATCGTCAAGATTTGTTGCTCAGATGAGAATTCAGTGGTAGAGGAACGCTCTAATAAATCTACTGTTTTTCCTAGATTTAACCCTAAATCACTTTGCAAAGATAACTCGGCTGTTTCTCCATGACATTCATAACACCGCAGAATTAACTGCTGTGGGTCATCCTCAGATGGCTTCAACGCCATCAAGATTAAATTTTCAGATGATAAGTCTAGGAACCTCACTCCCAACCCCTCTTTACCAGCACACAGAGGAAGCTTCTCAGGTGGATTTTCATTAACAGGATTTAATATCACTTGCAACGGTATATTCAATTCATAGCCACGCCGTACTGTATGGGCTGATTCCCAGCTACCAGCATGAGGATACAAGGTATATGTAAACTCGTGAAAACCTTTGTCAGCCTCTGAGTCTGGCCAATTAGAACTACGTAGCAGTGTCAAGCGGAGTTGATTTGGTTTGCTGTCGTAACCGTACTTACAATCATTCAGCAAACTAACTCCGTGAATACCCTCCTGTGTTTCTGCTGTCAAATCAGCCCAACGCAAAGCGGGAACTTCCCATTTTGCTTGTTCTGCGGGTGTTTGCGGTGAGTCAGCGCTGCGGGAGGGTTTCCCTCCACAGGCGACTGCGTACCCGAAGGGTTTAGTGGGGCGGCGAATCGCGCCACAGGGAATTTCGTATGTAGCAAAGTCTGCTTCAACATTCAGAGGAAAAGCAGCTTTTACCAATACATGATTTTCTTGCCAATTAACGGTAGTAGCTATTTTCAGCAGAGGTGAACCAGCTTGCAGAATATAGTCTTGGCAAAATTCCGATTCACCCAACTGACGCACCACGCGCACACGACTTTGCACTGGGCCTTGTTCTAACCACTGAATAGATAGAAGATTTGTTGAGGGTAAAGGATGTTGAGCATAATTGGGGTCTATATTCCAAGCATCCCAATATTGACCACTGTCTTTAAAAGCTTGTAGTTGATTCCCCGCCCCACTCAAAATCTCTCGTTGATAAGTTTTGTCAAAAACACTTGATAAATCTCCAGTATCAGGATCTATAACAACTTGCAAGAACTCATTTTCTAAAATCCAGTCTGGGAGGAGTGGGGAGTGGGGAGAGACGCGATTAATCGCGTCTGTACTGGGGAGTGAGGGAGATGAGGGGGAAAGCCAAAATATGCGGTAGCCTACGGGTGGAATTTCGGTGGCGAGAAATAGTAGTGTTGATTGTTCAGATAATTGGGAGGGAAGCTGCTTTCCAGAAGCATCGTAAATCTGCCATTCCTCTGGCGTGGGTAAAGCTACAGAGACGACCTCAGAACGTTGCCAATTGAGAGAATTGAAAACGAAAATAGGCAAACTATCGGGTTTTGGTGGCTCTAATAGGGTAATGTGAGATGCGATCGCTAAAAGTGATTCCTGTAATATCTTCGTTCCCATCTGTTCTACTTGCTGCCACTGGGGCAACGCATCTGTGTAAACTTGGGTAATTGAAGAACCAGGCAAAATATCATGAAACTGTTGAAATAACACCTGCTTCCAAGCTGCTTCGATTTCTGCTTTAGGATATGTGACACCACAGCTTACGGTTGCTAAGGTAGCAAATAGTTCAGCTTCATACAATAAATTTTCACAACGACGATTCCAGCGTTTTTGATCTGCGTGGGTAGTGTAGCAACCGCGATGGAATTCTAAGTATAGTTCGTCATTCCAGATGGGGAAGGGAGGGGAGGTAGGAGGAGAATCATAATTACTAACAGACGCGATGAATCGCGTCTCTACAATTTGCTGTAAATACTTTTCAGCCGTTGTAAATTCTAAGTCTGGGAAGAAAGGTGACTTTTGCCAGCGTTGGGCGGTTTCTAACATATCACGAGTGGGGCCGCCGCCGTGGTCGCCGACACCAGGAAGCCAGAGGGATTCTGGTAAACCAGTTTGGGTTTGCCATTCAAGAGCGTAGGATGCCATTTTAACTGGGTCAATGCTTTCACCGATAGGTGCAGACATCAAACTAAAGACTTGGCTACCATCAGGCGATCGCCACCAAAAAGCCCCATAATCAAATTTAGTAGTATCATTCCACCGCAACTTCTGGGTGACAAAATACTCAATTCCGGCATTAGCGAAAAACTGCGGTAAAGTTGCACAGAAACCAAAAGAGTCTGGAACCCACACCACAGTTGAAAGCTTACCAAATTTTTCCTGAATGTAGCGCTGACCATACAATAGCTGACGGACTATTGATTCACCAGCAATCAGGTTGAGTTCTGGTTCCACCCACATTCCGCCGACAACTTCCCAACGTCCAGCAGCTACCTGTGCTTGAATCGCCTGAAACAAATCCGGGCGATGTTCCTCAATCCAAGCATAAAGTGCGGGAGTCGAATGACAGAAAATTAACTCAGGAAAATCTGCTTGTAACTTCAGAACCGACTCAAAAGTGTTTTGCGCCGCATTCCAAGTTTCACTCACAGGCCATAACCATGCTAAATCTAAATGAGCATGACCCAATAAGAAAATTTTAGATTTTAGATCCCCCTTCAAAAGAGGGGCTAAGATGTCGGATTGAATTAAATTTTGACGTAGAGACAAAAACGATCTTACTAACTCTTCCTTCTCTGTGTCCTCTGCGCCTCTGCGGTTCGTAACCTCCCCCACCATCGCCGCCAAAACATCCAACTTCTCCGGCGCAAACTTTTCCAAAAAAAGTTGCACCACAGCTAACTCATCAGCCACAAAACCCGGATCGGGATTATTATCAACAGTAGACTCATAAACTAGGAGCGATCGCACTAAAGCACCATCACAATGTCCCGGACTCACTAACCGCAAAGCCACAATAAACTCTTCCCCTGGCGTCACCCCTCGACTGAGAAGCACTCTAGGCGAACAATCAAATAAATCACCCTCCAGCACTAACTCCCCATTCACATAAATCTCAGCAGAATCAGCCCACCAAACCAGCGCCAGCCGCAAAGATAACCCAGCTAAGGAATAGCCCAGTAAATCTTGGGGAACCACCAATCTTTGCACTAGCCATAACACTTTTTTCCCGCCTGTCCAAGCGATATGTTCTTTAGCATTCAACTGAACAGGTTGCCAATGAGACAAATCAGCAGCTACAACATCAGTAATAATCAGGTCAGATTCCTGGTATAGCCAAGTAGACTGAAGATTAACTTGACAAAAAGAGCGCAGTTGCTCAATTGCTTGTGAGATGAATTTGGTCTGGGATTGAGAGACAGTCGGGGTCATATATTCGCTAAGATGAGGTGTTGGTCGTTTTTATTGTTTGGCGCGAGTCTCACAACTTATACAAGACTTGAACTAAAAAAATTACTACTATGTCTTCTGGTTCCTCTGGGCGTTATCAAAGCAGACTATTTAACTTTGTCCACCAGCAATCTCGGCGGGTGACACAACAGTGGGAACACACCTTACGGCATTTGCAAGTTGCTACTAAGTGGGGTGTGGAGGCACTACTTTACCCAGTGTATCTACTGTTTCAGTCATCTGAATCATCTGGGAAAACGCTACAGGCCAAAGAACCACAAACTAGACTAAAGTTACAACCAAATGATACCGATTTCCAGCCCGAAATTCCAAATGTTGATAGCCCTATTCAACATGTACTAGAGGCAGTCAATTATCTGTCATCTAATGAAGCCACTTCTACTCCTGGAAAAACAGTTGAATCTTTCAAACCCTTGGCTTTCTTGGGAGTTTTCCGACTGAAATTTGTTGATAATAACTCTACAAATAATCCTAATATTACTCAATTATCAAATATTACTGAGAATCAGAGCGGAAGTCTCAACCCTTTACAGCTAGAAAATGCTCTCATTCAGCATCTTCCAGTAGTGCGGGGAATTGCCACAAATTTGATTAATCGTAGTTTAGTACTTGTTACTGCCGACAATGAAATTCTAGATATTTTGACATCCCAGCAGCAGGCAAAATTAGAAGACCGGATTATTAACGAAGTTGCTAATTATTGGAAGTCCTGGCAGTTGATTATAGCTAAAAAAGAAACGGAGCTATTACCACAAATTGACCGTTTGTTAGCAAAACTCACTGATGGAAATACAGCTAAAACTGAATTTTTAGCTGAGGGGATACTAAAAGATTTACTTAATACAGATAAATTATTAGCATTTCTAGATACAGCCTTTGCTAAATTGGAATCAAATGCTTTAGTACCTGTGCAAGAACGTAGCCAAGAAATTGTCCAAGTTGCCCAAACTAAATTAAATATATTTCTTTATGGCAAAGAGCAATTAGCTGCTAGAGGAGAAATTACAGCCAATACTGACGGTTTAGAAACTCATACACTGAATCTTCAGGCTTTGATTGAGGCAGCGCTTAATTACTTTTTTGGTGTTGGGAATAGAAAAACACTTGAGTCAACAACTAGTAATGAGCTATTGCCAGGTAAACTATTATCATCACGCCTTAGAAAGTCCTTGTCCAAAAGCTCTCAATTGAAAAACCAGGATTTAACAAATGATCCTTGGCTAACATGGAATGATTTATTTGGCGACACCGAAACCATTGCCCAAAAGCCAGTTACACTTTCTGGGAGGACAAATCCTGCTTTAGCCTCAAGTTTATCAGCAGGACATTTGCCACAAAATAATTTAACTATAAGACAACCTAAAGTTGGATCTGGTTTGGCGCGAAGAAGTCAAAAAACATCTGGAATTGCCTCTACAAAACAAACCCGAACTAGCATTTCCCAATCTAAAAGCGAGAGTCGGAAAGGGGAAATTTTACACCAGCAATTTCACCAAAGTAGTCAAGTTGAGGCGCAGCCAGACTGGATAGAAACCAAAGCAACTTCAATAGGTTACGAGAAGCACCCCTTAGAGCAACTTTTAGAATGGGTTGATTATGTTATGCTCTGGCTAGAAGAGAGATTAGTAAGGATTTTTCAATCGTTACGGCAACTATGGCAGGGGAAATAATTCCTAATTCGTAATTAAGATTCCTTAAATTTGATCTGGTTTTACAGGTTTACATCTTGTAGCCTGATTTTGGATTATTTGTATCAGTTAGTAAATATTTACAATTTTTCAATTAAAGGATAATTTGGATTATTTATTAGTTGACATGTTAGTAGCTTGCTGGGAAAATATGTAAAAAACTAACCAGATGATTGACCATAGCGATCGCGTCGTGTCTCGTAGAGAAGGCATATTTCAGGGTGTTGGAGGACTTGAACTGTATTACCAAAGCTGGTATCCAGAGGGTAAAGTAAGGGCAATATTAGCTATTGTGCATGGACTCGGAGGGCACAGCGATCGCTACAATAATATAGTTGAGCATTTGATACCCAAACAATATGCTGTCTACGCCTTAGATTTACGTGGTCATGGACGCTCACCAGGTCAGCAAGGCTATATTAACGCTTGGAGTGAGTTTAGGGAAGATTTGGGAGCCTTTTTACAGTTAATTCAGACTCAGAATCCTGGATGCCCAATTTTTCTTTTGGGTCATAGTTTAGGCGGGGTGATTGTCTTAGATTATATTCTGCGCTATCCTCAACAAGCATCAGTTTTGCAAGGTGCGATCGCTCTAGCGCCAAGTTTGGGGAAAGTTGGGGTTTCACCGATTCGGGTGCTTTTAGGAAAAATGCTCTCACGAGTGTGGCCGCGTTTTACCCTGAATACAGGCATTGACCTGAGTGCTGGTTCACGAGATCAGGAGGTTTTATCCGCTATCGCTCAAGATACACTGCGACATACCCTTGCTACTGCCCGTCTGGCTACAGAATTTTTTGCAACAGTTGATTGGATTTATGCTCACGCAGCTGATTGGCAATTACCATTGTTGATTCTCCACGGTGGTGCAGACCGAGTTGCTTTACCTGCGGGAAGTGACATCTTTTATCAACGGGTAAACTGCAAAGATAAGCTGAGAATAGAGTATCCGGGAGCCTATCACGAGATTCAGCGTGACCTCAATTACCAGGAAGTAATGGCTGATTTAGAAGATTGGTTGGAGCGACATCTACCACCCCAGACGGCGCAGTTAGCACGCAAAAGCGGTGAGTTAGAGTTTCCTGGTTCTTAAAAATGTAGATTAAATAAAATACAAAACTTCATCCTCTATCTAGCTTCCCTTTCCTTATATAAGGCTACAGTGTACACACAAGTGCAATTTATGGTTAAGTCTCATAACTCCTGAGATACCTCACTCTGCTTTTACTATGTAAAATCTGTCCCTCTTCTTGCTTAGACTACGGTGTATACACAAGTCTCTTAATCTGCACCTTAGTTGTATCGCCCTGCACCTTAGTTGCATCGCCCTGCACCTTAGTTGCATCGATCTGCACCTTAGTTGCATCGATCTGCACCTTAGTTGCATCGATCTGCACCTTAGTTGCATTGACCTGCACCTTAGTTGCATTGACCTGCACCTTAGTTGCATCGACCTGCACCTTAGTTGCATCGACCTGCACCTTAGTTGCATCGACCTGCAAAAATTAATTTACCCTATGTTACACAGCAACTTTAAAAGACTTGTGTGTACACCGTAGCCTTAGCAAGCAGACGGATGTCCGATAGTACAGGGTGAGGTTTTGAAGGACTTTTGGGTAATTAGATAACTTGTGCGTACACCGTAGCTTTTATAAAGAGAGGGATTGAGGATGAGGTAAGCTAGGGACATAAATCGTATCTTATTTAATTCTTGTTCCTTAGCATTCCCTCTTTAAAGCCAAGAGCCTACACACAGCAGTAGCTGGATTATCTTGGAAGCCCCCACCAAAATCGGTACTCCGATTTAGTGGTGGGAGATGTCACAGAAGAATTAGTTTCTACCTTTGAAAGAGTTTAGCCATTCTTGAACTTGCTCGCGGGCAATATCGCGCCCCCCAAGTCCAAAGGCTAGGGCAATAGCAACTGCGATCGCACCTAGTAAAAGTCCAAAAGCTAAATTCACAATATCACTGGCAACTCCAATCTGTTGCAGTGCCATTGCAGAAACTAAAACAATGATAGCAATCCGCGCTACTTGTCCCAAAATCTGGGCTTGGCGATCGCCGGAACTGGTAATGATATTAAAAGCCAGATTTGCCAGAAATAAACCAATGGCAAATATCACCAATCCTGCCAAAATCCGCCCAGATATGATCACAATTCCAGACACTAATCCTGTCAGGGCTGGAATATTCAAGATATTCACCGCCGCCACCGTTGCAAACAGCATGATACCCACTAAGGCAACAATACCTGCAATTTCCGATGGTGTGCGGGTTGAAATCGGGGGGGTTGTTGATTCTGTTGAAACTACGATTCGTCTGCTGGGTGTTGTCAGACCCAAAATAGTGAAAATGTTATTGAACCCTAAATTGGTGAGGATACTTGTAACCAAATCCGCGATAAACCGCCCTACGAAATAGGCAACAATCAAAATTGCCACGGCTGTAAAGATTGCAGGGAGGGCGTTGAGAATCTGTTGTAGCATTGCGATCGCAGGGACAGAGATCGCATTAATTTCTAGGGCATTGAGGGCTGCGATCGCCACAGGAATCAAAATCAAAACATAGACAATTGTGCCGAGAATACTCGATAGAGGTTGCACCCCCGCAGCCGAAGATAATCCCAACCGACTACCTAAATGGTCAATACCAGTTGTCGCCAGCAAGTTTGTTACAATCCGCCGTACCACATTAGCTATAAACCAGCCAACTACGGCAATTAGCGCCGCCGCTAAAATGTTCGGTAGAATTAACAGAATTTCTGTAATGAGAGCTTGTACTGGTTGTAGAGCCTGCCTGAGTTCGAGAGTATCTAAAACTGGGGCGAGAAACAGTAAAAATATAAACCAATACAGAGCATTGCCAATCGTCTCACTCACAGACAACCGATTGAGCCTGGGTGCGCTGTTTTCTGGTTCTGGATTCAAACGTTCATCTAGGTTAAATGCCTGTAATGAGCGCACAGTGATAATCTTCACAATGGTCGCCAAAAACCAGGCGGTTACCAAAAGGATTCCCGCACCAACCAACTTTGGCAAAAAGCCAATAAGTTGATTAAGAAAATTATTGAGGGGTCGAGACGCTACCTCCAAATCCAATGTCTGTAAAACAGCTACCGCCGTCAACAGAATAATGCTCCAAAAGACTAAGTTGGAGATTAACTTCTCCACTTGCGGAACATCTTGACGACCCGTTATCCCTGCGGCAATGCGGTTATCTATATTTGTGCGATTGAGGATTCCTCGCGTCAGCGCCGCAGCGCCCAAGGCAATTAGCCAACCTACAAATAAAATTGCCACTGCCCCCAGCAGACGGGGTATAAACAGAATCAACTGTTGAACAATACCTTGTACATCAGCAATTCCTTGATTCACTGCTGGTTGTAGCGGTTGCAGGCTGGGCGATTGTGCCAAAAATTGTTGCACCCTCGTGGACAAAGCAACTCCTATCACCTGGGTTATTCCTTGCCAAGTTGTGTTCATGGTTTTCGGGAATTAAGCTTAAGTATTCGCTGCAAACACTGAGTCAGTGTTTTGCCTATCAATTTACCAGTAAAAACATACATTTATGCCATTGATATCAAGAATGAAAAGGAGTCAGAAGTCAGAATTCAGGAGTCAGAATACCCCATATCTGTTCGCGCAGCGTCTCCAAGAGTTGTCAGGGGTTTCAAGCAAGGAATACTTTTCTTCTCCTCCACGACTGAAGTCGGGGGCTTTAGACCTGATTCATCCACTTTTTCGTTCAGAATTCAATTCTGTTAGCGGTAGCGGGGCGTTTAGCCCATTCTGGCTCCTGACTCCTGAATTCTTCTTCGGTAATTTTTGACTTTGTTACTAATATTTGATTTAATCTACTGATAGTGCTGAATTTTGCGTTACTCTAATTGCAGCAACAGCATCAGAGATATAGAATGTCCCAAGTTTTGGAACAATCGATTCAAATTAATGCTACAGCTACGGTGGTGGAGCGCTGTATTAGCGATTTAGCTCTCATGCATCGCTGGCTCAACCCCGTTCTCCGTTGCGAACCTGTCGGTGAAGTTTGGAGTACTGATGTTGGCAGCGAAAGTCGTTTCATTATTCAAATTCCTCTACTGAAACCCACGTTGAATAGCGTAGTTGTAGAACGACAACCGGGTTTGGTAGTTTGGGAATTTCAGGGATTTTTTCAAGGGCGCGATCGCTGGGAATGTCAGCCCACAGAAAAGGGAACGCTCCTACTCAACCGCTTTGAGTACGATATCCCTAACCCCTTAGTTAGTTGGGGTTTCAACACCTTTGCTGCCTCTTGGACAAAAGAAGATATGCAAGCCCAACTCCGCCGCCTCAAACGAGTCGCAGAGGAACAACAACACAATTCATAATTCGTAATTGGGCATTTTTATTCTTTTCCTACTCCTCTGCTCCCCCTGCTTCCTCATCCCCCACTCCCAACTCCCCACTACTTCCCCAATTCGCCAAGTAGCCGCCGAATCACAGATGCATCCTCGGCATCGGGAACTTTTGCTAAATAATTTTGGAAGTCGTCTACAGCTTGGGGGTAATAACCGAGTTTATAGTAGATTAGGCCGCGATCGCGTAACTCTAAAGTTAAACTAGGAAACAGCAACAAAATTCGTTCAACTGCTGCCAGCGTTTTTTCTAACTCTTGCTGTTTAAGGTAGATAAATTTTAAATTTGTCAGCATCCGTGCCAAAATTTGCCGATTACTGACTACGGCTAAAAATTCTGGTTGTAGCGTCACAGGTTGCTGATAAAGTTGAGATAGCCGTTCTTCGCAATCTTGGGCAAATATTATTTCACCACCATTGAAGGCATCCACAAAAATCTCTATATCTTCAATATCCGGGCGAATCAGAAAATGTCCTGGCATCCCCACACCCACCATCGGGAAATCAATCCGTCGGGCAACTTCCAGGTAAACCAACGCCAAGGTAATAGGAATACCTAGCCGACGGTCAATTACATCATTGAAAAAGCTGTTGCGCGGGTCGTAATAGTCAATTTTGTTACCAGAGAACTTTAAGTCTTCGTAAAGATACTGGTTAATACTTTGAACAATCCGCAAAGGATATCGTGAATCAGGCAGGCGTTCTTGAAGCTCCCATGCCATTGTATCAAGGGCGTTGAGATATTCCTCTGGGTCTAGATTGGAATATTCTTCCTGTGCAATATACAAAGCTGCCTTTGCTAGGTCAATGTGTTCGTCAGACTGTTGAATCTCCTGATAAAAATATTGTCGTGCTGACGAGAAATTCATAAGCTGTTGCTTGGTGGAAGTGTAAGGATGAAGCGAGAGCGGCTTGGCTGAACTGAAAATAGTTTTTTGTACCTATTTTTATATTAGGGACATTCAGGAGATTTATAAATCTAGTTTGTGCATAAGTTTCATGACATTAATCTATCCAGGGGATGAAATTAGGTTAGTGTAGCTTTTTTGTATTGACTAAAATATACTTTTATGGTAAAGGTTTATCTGTTTTGAGCAATGTAATGTAAAGATGTATGGTATCCAAGTACCAATTAGTGATTATTAATTACTCAGATTCCGAAATGGCGTTGAGAGGATGTGTAGTAACTATTTGAATAAATGGTATAAAGCTGCTCTTTCTGCGATCGCTAGGGAGAGCAGATTTTTTATGTAAACTTTCCTAACGTAATTTAGCAAGCGTTAGCGTTCGCGGAGCGTCTCGTAGAGAAGCTCGCCGCAGGCATCGCTACCCTAAGTTTTTAACCACTGCGGTTTTAATCGGTAAGTATCATAACAGTGTATTAACACGATACTCTTAAATGTGATTATATATACAATTTTGCCTGCATATAATTACGTTGATAAATCTGGCTTAAAGCAACAACTTAAGTTTACAAAGTTTTAGTCAACTATTCATTTGATACTGGCTATATAAATCGCCTTACATCTAGGTTTTGGCTGCTATTTAATCTAATTTAGAATGTAATTCTTATGTGAATACACGCAAAAAATCTAGCCACTGAACCAGGTTCTATATTAGGTGTATTAGCAGTAGGTGCTTTCAGTGCTACTACGCTACTGAAGCGCAAACACCAACAGAAAGCCGTAGCTAAAGGCTAAATTTATCTCAAAACTACTCTGATAACTGCCGTGTTAGCGATCGCCCAATCCTAACACGGCAGTTTTTGATTTCTAGTCTCCCCAAGTCGCTTTAGAAGCCTCATCTAATGTCAAAGCCACCAAGCTGCTTTTTAAGGAATTACTAAGGGAGTTATGTCGCCATCGCTAGCTACGGTGTACACACAGGTCATCGAATTACCCAAAACAAAAACCTCACCCTGTCTTGACGGATATCCCTCTCCTTACCAAGGAGAGGGACAGGTTTTGCGTAGTAAAACCAGGGTGAGGTTTCTTTGGACTTAATTTTACAAAGGTTTAGTCAATTGTTCCTTGATATTGCGTATATAAGTCTCCTTACATCTAGGCTTTGGCTGCTATTTAATCTAATTTGGAATATATTTCTTATGTGAATACACGCAAATACTCTCGACACTAAAAAAATTTGCCCGTAATCTAAGTGAATAAGCAAGTGAAGAAAGCAGTTTTAATAACCTCCTTAAATAACTAGAAAACAAAAGCTAAGTTCAAAACTTTAGTCATTTTCACTAGTGCTTATATCTGCGATCGCAGCGAAAGGCTGAAACCTCACCTGTCGTAATTGAGGCGTTATGTGCAATTTCGCTGAAAGTTTCGCGTAGGCAGTTGAGGATATTTCTACTGTTAACACACTTTTTTGAAGAAATGAGTTTTATGGCTACTTCAATTGTAATGAAATTCTCAATAGCTACCATTGGCATAGCATTTATAACTCTAGGAACCTTCAGTACAGCACAGGCTGGCTTGATTAACTTTGACACTGATGCCAATGGCAATCCTGTAAATGCTCCATCTTTATTCAGTGATAGTACTGCCCTTACTAACTTGTATGCGCCCTTGGGTGTAACTTTTAGTGGTCCAGTTCAACTGAGTGGTGGCTCTATATTGAATCAAGTTGGTAATTTTGGAGTTAACGCACTCAGCGGCTCTAACTTTTTGGGATTCAATCGCGGTGCTAGGTTATCAAACGGTGGTTCAGCAACAGACCCCGAAACAATCAGTTTTACTGACCTAATAGGTGATTTCTCTATCTTTGCTTCTGGAGGATTTGAGTCTAATACTTTCCAGCTACAAGCATTTGATATCAATAGCCTGCTCCTGGGTACTAACACCATTAATACAGCAGTTGGACAGTGGAAGCAGTTAAGCTTTTCTTCATCTTTGGGTAATATCAGCAAGGTTGTCCTTACTGGAACAGGAGCGGATACTTCTTTCGTATATGACAATCTTTCCTTTACCACTGCAAGTAAGTCAGTTCCCGAACCGGCTTCTCTCATCGGTATTCTAGGGTTAGGTGCTTTTGGCGTTACCTCTCTTTGCAAGCGCAAACAACAGCAAGCCGCAGTTAAAGCATAAATTTATCGTTAATTTAATTTAATCGCTGCCATGTCAATTCTATGTTGACATGGCATTTTTGATTTTGATACTTAAGTTACAGTGTAAAATACTCTATTTTTCCCTCTAGCCCCTTTTACAACCGAGGCGAATTTTGATCCCCAAGCCCCAGTCTTAAGGATCAATTTAAGGCGAAGGTGGGGGCGTTCAGTGCTAATCTGAAAGGTGACATTGCTTAATTTTATGTCTTCTCCGACCGAATCTGAAATCTAGCTTCAATCATTAGGCGCAGCATGGTCACAACCGCAGAAAAAACAAACATTGGCTACATTACCCAAATCATTGGCCCAGTTGTAGACGTTAAATTTCCCGGCGGGAAATTGCCACAAATCTACAACGCTTTGAAAATCAAAGGTACCAACGAAGCTGGACAGGAAATCAACATCACCGTTGAAGTACAGCAACTGCTGGGCGACAATCAGGTGCGGACAGTTGCGATGAGTTCCACCGAAGGCTTAGTGCGCGGTTTTGAAGTCACCGATACAGGCGCTCCTATTACCGTGCCAGTTGGTAAAGCCACCTTGGGTCGAATTTTCAACGTCCTTGGCGAACCTGTGGACAACAGGGGCCCTGTTAATGCTGAGGCAAGTTTACCCATCCACCGCTCTGCTCCGAAATTCACCGACCTGGAAACCAAACCTTCAGTATTTGAGACTGGGATTAAAGTTGTTGACCTTCTGACTCCCTATCGACGCGGCGGTAAGATTGGTCTGTTCGGCGGTGCTGGTGTTGGTAAGACCGTGATCATGATGGAGTTGATCAACAACATCGCTACTCAACACGGTGGAGTATCCGTTTTTGCTGGCGTGGGTGAGCGCACCCGTGAAGGCAATGACCTCTACAACGAAATGATCGAATCTGGGGTGATCAATAACGAAAGCCTGAATGATTCCAAGATTGCTCTTGTGTATGGTCAAATGAACGAGCCACCAGGAGCGAGAATGCGGGTTGGTCTGTCGGGATTGACAATGGCAGAGTACTTCCGGGACGTGAGCAAGCAGGATGTGCTGCTGTTTATTGACAACATCTTCCGGTTCGTACAAGCAGGTTCGGAAGTATCCGCACTACTGGGTCGGATGCCCTCAGCCGTAGGATATCAGCCCACATTGGGAACCGACGTGGGTGAATTGCAAGAGCGGATTACCTCGACTACAGAGGGTTCCATTACCTCCATTCAAGCAGTATACGTACCTGCGGATGACCTCACCGACCCCGCACCTGCTACCACCTTTGCCCACTTGGATGGTACAACAGTGCTGTCTCGCGGTTTGGCATCTAAGGGAATTTATCCCGCAGTTGACCCCCTTAATTCCACTTCCACGATGCTCCAGCCCAATATTGTCGGTGACGAACACTACAATACGGCTCGGGCGGTGCAATCAACTCTGCAACGTTATAAAGAACTTCAAGACATTATCGCCATTCTTGGTCTAGATGAGTTGTCTGAAGATGACCGTCTCATCGTAGCGCGGGCCCGGAAAGTTGAGCGTTTCTTGTCTCAGCCGTTCTTTGTGGCAGAAGTATTCACCGGTTCTCCTGGTAAGTACGTGAAGTTGGAAGATACCATCAAAGGCTTCCAAAAGATTCTGTCTGGTGAGTTGGATGCTCTGCCAGAACAGGCTTTCTACTTGGTTGGCGATATTAACGAAGCGATCGCCAAAGCTGCAAAAATGAAAGGTTAGTCATTGGTCATTGGTCATTGGTCATTGGTCATTAGTCATTAGTTCAACTGCTAATGACTAATGGCAATTGCGAAATACATAAATGACAAACAACAAATGACAAAGGACGAAGGACAAAGGACAAAAGACAAATGACATTAACCGTTCGTGTAATTTCCCCAGACAAAACAGTATGGGATGCCCCAGCTGAAGAAGTAGTTTTGCCTAGCACCACTGGTCAACTAGGTATCCTAACTGGACACGCACCACTTTTGACCGCACTAGATACTGGTGTAATGCGAGTCCGCGGCGCTAAAAATCAGAATTGGGAAGCGATCGCCCTTTTGGGTGGCTTTGCCGAAGTCGAAGAAAATGAAGTGACAATTCTGGTTAACGGCGCTGAACGTGGCGACAAAATTAACCTTGATGAAGCCCGTACTGCTTACAACCAAGCACAAGCGCGTCTAAGTCAAGTCTCAGCAGATGATCGCCAAGCCCAAATTCAGGCAACTCAAGCCTTTAAACGCGCCCGCGCTCGGTTTCAAGCGGCTGGCGGTTTGGTCTAATTTTACTTTCTATTTCAACTTTGTAGGTTGGACATTACCCAACCTACAAATTATTTATTAAATTTTAAAAAAATTACGCCAAGTTCACGAAATCGAGACAAGCCTTGGTGAAGTGTTAACTTAGCTAATTAGTTGCCCAGATGGGCACAAATTATGAAAAGCTTTTCATCTTTACTTGGGACTCGTAAACAAAATCAGGTAGCTCGTCTTGCAGCATCTATCGTAGCAACGTTAGCGATGGCTGCGCCAACGTCTTTGACGAACGCTGCGCCAATGTCTTCTCTACAAGACGCTACGCGAATGATGAACACTAGTAGTGTTCACACTGCCAATGCAACTCCTGTAAAAATAACTACTGCAAAAGAAATTACTTCGGCGACTGTCCAGCTAAATCAGTCCAAAGTAAATATTGCCCAGTTACAAATTAGCAGGACTCAATATCAAGCTGCTGGAATTGATCCTTTTATACTAATCCCCATCGTCATTGTCGGGGGTTTAGTTATATTTGTCCCCCTATTCTGTGGCGGACTTGTAGTAATTGGCGAACGTGAAGTCGGTATTGTAGTTAGGAAATTTACCCTTTCCGGGCGCGGACTCCCCGCCGGAAGTTTGATTGCCCTCAACGGCGAAGCTGGCTTGCAGGCAGATACTTTAGCTCCTGGCTGGCATTGGGGCTATTGGCCTTGGCAGTATTCTGTCAAAAAAGAGCCGGTAATTGTCGTTCCCCAAGGGGAAATCGCTTTGATTGTGGCAGCAGATGGCGCATCCAACCCACCAGAGCGGATTTTGGGTAAAATCGTGGGTTGTGACAACTTCCAAGATGCTCGGAAATTCCTCACCCAAGGCGGGGAAAAAGGGCGGCAAATGGGTTTTCTCACGGCTGGTACGTACCGAATTAATACCGCCCTGTTTAAAGTCATCATGGCAGCAAATGCCAGCGCTCATGGCATGACTCCAGAACAGTTGCGGGTGTATAGTTTGGCATCTGATAAAGTTGGTATTGTCACTACCTTAGATGGTGTACCAATCTCTGCCGGTGAACTTGCAGGCCCGATAATTGACGAACACAATAACTTCCAAAATGGTCAGAAATTTATTGATGGTGGCGGACGGCGAGGCTTACAAGAGCAGACCTTGCTTTCTGGTTCTTGGAACTTGAACCCTTGGTTTGTCCAGGTTGAGCAAGTGCCGATGACGGAAATTCCCATTGGGTATGTGGGTGTGGTGATTTCTTTCGTAGGTAAGGCACATCAAGATGTCAGTGGTGCAGCTTTCACCCACGGTAACTTGGTTAATCAGGGACATAAGGGTGTGTGGGTCGAACCGCTATATCCTGGCAAGCACCCGATTAATTCCCGGATTATGAAGATGGAACTAGTGCCAACGACCAACATTGTATTAAATTGGTCAAGTCGCACCGAACGCCACAGCTATGATGCTCAACTTGCTTCTTTAACAGTGCGATCGCGTGATGGGTTTGCCTTTGATTTGGAAGTAGCGCAAATTATCCATGTGGGTGCCTTAGATGCCCCGAAGGTAATTTCTCGCGTCGGTGCAATGCAAAATCTAGTAGACCATGTATTAGAACCAACTATCGGTAATTATTTCCGCAACTCAGCCCAAAACTGTACTGTACTAGATTTTCTAACTGCTCGAAGTGAGCGGCAAACTGAGGCTGCTGAGTATATTAAAACAGCATTGCGGGCTTATGACGTGCAAGCGATCGACACTCTAATTGGTGATATTCAGCCACCAGCATCACTAATGCAGACACAGACAGACCGGAAAATTGCTGAAGAAGAGCGCAAGACTTATGAAGTTCAGCAGATGGCGCAAACCCAACGGCAGCAGCTTGTCCGGGAAACGGCACTGGCTAATATCCAGCAAGAAATGGTGAAATCAGAGCAGAGTGTGCATATTGCTGACCTAAAAGCCCAAGCCCAAATCAAAGAGGCGAATGGTGAAGCTGAGGGGACAAAACTCCGGGCAATTGCTGAGGCTGAAGGTATTCGGGCTACAGGTAACGCCAAAGCTGAAACCTATCGCGCTGGTGTGGAAGCTTTGGGTTCACAAGGTTATACAGCAATGCAACTAATGCAGATTATCGGCGATCGCAATGTCCGCTTGATACCAGATGTTTTAGTTGGCAGTAACGGCAGCAATAACGGCTTAGTTGATGGGCTACTATCCATGATTTTATGGAATCAAACTGGTAAAGGTGAATTTACACCAACACCTTTGCATCCACAACCAGTAGTCACCAAAGCACAACCAACCTCAGAAAACGGTTATCCACCGATAGTTGTAAATTTTCCTGTAGATAAGTAACATCAGAAACATGAGGTAGGGGCAGAACAATGTTATGCCCTTACAAAAACAAACGGCAATATCTTATTGTGGGCAAGATGCCCACCTTGTAGGTAGAGAAATTTTGCTTTTACAAGAGCGGTATCGTTTAATCAAGCAGATTGGTAAAGGGGGATTCTGTAAAACCTTCCTCGCTGTAGATGAAGGTCAGTTTCCTCCACTTCCTTGCGTCGTTCAAGAATTATCACTGGAATATGAGACATCTAAAACTTTCCAGCAAAAGGCGCAACAGCTAGAAGAATTAGGAAAGCATCCGCAAATTCCCGCATTATTAAGTTATTTTCAGCAGAACGGGCATTTTTATTTAGTGCAGGAGTTTATTGCAGGCACTAATTTAGCTCAGGAGGTTGAGGAAGAAGGCGCTTTTAATGAAACTCAGATTTGGCAACTGTTAGAAGATTTGTTGCCAGTTTTTCAGTTTATTAGCCATCGCAACATCATCCACCGCGATATTAAACCCCAAAATATCATCCGTAGATCCCCAATTACTAAAAAGGGGAATTTCGTTATAGTCGATTTTACCACTGCGAAAATTGTCACAGAAATTGATCAGCTAACATTTGAAACTAGTATCGGCAGTCCAGAATACTCTGCACCAGAACAAGCGAAGGGAAAAGCCGTTTTTGCTAGTGACTTATATAGCTTGGGTGTAACTTGTATTTACTTACTTACCCAGATTCCTCCCTTTGATTTATATGATATTGCTAATGATTGTTGGGTCTGGCAACAATATCTTACTACTAAGGTTAGCGATGTCTGGCGACAAGACGCAAAGCGTCTACGCTTAGGGCAAATCCTCGACAAGCTGCTGCAAAAGACTGTTAACCGCCGCTTTCAATCGGCTGATGAAGTTATGCAAGCAATGGGTATGGAATGTAAAACTCAAAATTTTAAATTACCAAATCCTCCTTGGCGATGTTTGGATACCTTAACTGGGCATTCTGGGACATTGAGTAGTGTGAATGCCCTTGCCATTAGTCCTGATGGTTACACTTTAGCCAGTGCTAGTGATGACAAAAACATCAAATTGTGGGGTTTAAATACTAAAAAAATCCTAGCTAGCTTATCAGGACATTCCCAAGCTGTAAAATCAGTTACCTTCAGTCCTGATGGGAAAATTCTGGCAACTGCTAGTGACGATAAAACTATCAAATTGTGGCAGGTTGAGACATTAGAGGAAATCTGCACCCTCTTGGGACATTCACACACTGTAAAATCAGTTGCTTTCAGTCCAGATGGGCAGATTCTTGCTAGTGGTAGCTGGGATAAGACAATCAAACTCTGGGATGTCAATACTGGCAAAGAAATTTGCACCATAACTGGACACCAATTACAGGTAAATTCAGTGGCATTTAGTCCTCAAGGACAGCTTTTAGCTAGCGCTAGTTATGACAGAACAATTCGCCTGTGGCAGATACCTGCATTAGAAAGTTCCCAGAGAGAATTTGAAAACCGCCCATGCTATAGCTTGTTAGGCACCCTTTCGGGTCATGCATGGGCGGTTTTGACAGTCGCTTTTAGTCCCGATGGTCAAATTTTGGCGACGGGTAGTGATGATAACACTATTAAATTGTGGGAGGTAAACACAGGTCAGCTAATTTGCACACTTGTAGGCCATTCTTGGTCTGTGGTGGCTGTGGCTTTTACTGCCGATGGCGAAACGCTCCTAAGTGCAAGTTGCGACAAAACAGTTAAACTTTGGAAGATAAGCACAGCAGAAGAGATTGTTACTCTCTCTGGTCATATAGACTCAGTATCTGCTGTTGCTGTGAGCAAAGTTACACAATTAATTGCAAGTGGCAGCCGGGACAAGACTATCAAACTGTGGCAGCTTGTAGAACAGCGCGTAGGCGTAGCCCGTCGTAGACATCGCTAATATTGTAATATCAGGCGCTACCTGTGAAGGCAACTTCCGGAAATTTCAACTGAGCTTCTGCCATTGGACGGTTTCTGCCTTCCTCTTGCCAGTAGTTAATCACTTCTGTCGCTTTATTAAGCAACTCGACACGATCCACGTCAGTAATCCAATGTTTGGACTCTAATTCCTTTTTTAACTCTTCCCAGGCATCATTTCTGGGCCAAAAGAAGTACTTAGTCAAGGGACTGGTGCCTTTGCCGACAATTTGATCGACTGCTAGAGCAACGTTTTCGTCTAACCACAGAATTTTCAAAATAAACTTGGTCAATCACACCTCCGGGAATTTCCGGGCATTACTGAACTAGGATAGCGATCGCTTATTTTAACGCAATACTCTATCAAATGACCAAACATTCAGGAGAGGGGAGTGGGGAATCTTACTCAGCACTGTTTCGGTGATTGAGAATGGGCTAGCATAAGGTGTAGTCGGCGCTAACTACAGAGGCTTATGACTGCCCAACTGCCCCAATCTCAAACAACATCTAGTTCAAATTTGTATGAGCAAGACTTTTACCTGTGGATTAAAACCACGGCAGAACTGCTTAAACAAGGTCGGCTCACAGAACTGGATTTAGAGAATTTGATTGATGAAATTGAAACAATGGGTAGGAGTGAAAAGAAAGCATTAAGAAGCAATTTGGAAGTGGTGCTAATACATCTATTGAAGTATAAATATCAAGCCGAGAAGCGCTCTGGTGGTTGGCGAGCAACAATTCGGGAGCATCGTAAACGCCTCAGAGAAGCTCTAGAAGAAAGTCCTAGCCTGAAGCCCTATTTTGGTGAGGTTTTCGGGCTGTGTTATGACGATGCGAGACTCTTGGCTGCCGATGAAACTGAATTGCATCCGGCTACCTTCCCCGAACAATCTCCTTTCACGCCAGAGCAAGCCCTTGACCCCGATTTTTTACCTGAGCGATAATCGTACCCCAATCTAAAAGATTTTGCTGTTAATTATTTAATTTTTAATTTTTAATTCGGAGCGAAGCGACGTGACTGCCCAACTGCCTCAATCTCAAACAACATCTGGTTCAGATTTGTATGAGCAAGACTTTTATCTGTGGATTCAAACCACCGCAGAACTGCTCAAGCAAGGTCGGCTCACAGAACTGGATTTAGACAACCTGATTGAAGAAATTGAAACGATGGGCAGAAGTGAAAAACGGGCATTGGAGAGCAATCTGGAAGTATTGGTGATGCATCTGCTCAAATACCAAATTCAAACTGAAAGCCGTTCAAAAAGTTGGCAGTACACAATTTGGGAACACCGCAGGCGAGTCCAAAAGGCACTCAAGGAAAGTCCGAGTTTGAAGCCTCACTTTGATCAGGTTTTCGATGAAAGCTATCAAACCGCTAGACGACTGGCTGTAATTGAAACTGGATTAGCGTAGGCGTAGCCCGTCGTAGACATCGCTATTTTCCCTGAGCAATCTCCATTCACGCCAGAGCAAGCCCTCGACCCCGATTTTTTACCTGAGTCATGATCTCACGTTTTATGATGATGTAAAACTCTTTTGCTTCTTACTCCATGATTCAAAAAACTTCTGCAAAAGCGATCGCTATTTTCGATATTGATGGCGTTGTGCGCGATGTTAGCGGCTCCTATCGCCGTGCGATCGCAGATACTGTAGAATATTTTACTACCCAAGCATATCGCCCAACCCCACTAGATATTGACCAACTCAAGTCTGAAGGTGTGTGGAATAACGATTGGGAAGCATCACAAGAATTAATTTACCGCTACTTTGAAACCCAAAAACAGAGCCGCGAACAACTGCAACTAGATTACAGTGCGATCGTTGCTTTTTTTCAATCGCGTTATCGCGGCCCAGACCCAAATAATTTTACTGGGTATATCTGTAATGAACCTTTGTTATTGCAACCTAGCTATTTAGAGCAACTTACCGAAGCGGGGATTGCTTGGGGATTTTTTAGCGGTGCAACTCGTGCTTCCGCTAACTATATTTTGGAAAAACGGTTGGGTTTGCATTCTCCAGTGTTGATTGCGATGGAAGATGCACCAGGGAAACCTGACCCTACTGGACTTTTCGCTACAGTTCGTGAGTTAGATAACGGAATTGAGCAAAGATTAGCTGTAGTGTATGTGGGAGATACGGTAGCAGATATGTATACCGTCAAGAAGGCACGAGATATAGATTCTTCTCGCCCTTGGATTGGTGTAGGAGTTTTACCGCCCCATGTGCAGGAAACAGCACCGCGTAGTGATGCTTATGGTGAAACACTAATAGCAGCAGGAGCAGCAGTAGTTTTGCGTAATGTGCAGGAATTGACTCCAAGGCAGATTCAAGAATTGGTGAGTTCATCTGCCTGATCTCTGTTCTAAGATCAATCAAGCTACGGGTGCATGGATGACTGACTGATAACAATCTTGCTTTAATCATTGGGAGATTAATAGGAATGTCTGCACTTAAACTGCCTAACGGCCCTCAAACTCACCCTTGGCTACAGATGTATGAATGGCTTACTAATCCCTTAGAATACATCGAAGACTGTGCTAAACGTTATGGTGATATCTTCACCCTTCAGCTAGGACAAAATGTTGCTCCTCAAGTTTTCATTAGCAATCCCCAAGCGATTGGGCAGATTTTTACTACAGATCCAAAACAGTTAGACTCTGGTGAGTCAGCAGGGATTCAAGCGCCTTTATTAGGACGGCAATCACTACTGGCGCTGGAAGGAAAGCCTCATCAGCGACAACGAAAGCTATTGACACCACCCTTACATGGGGAACGAATGCTAGCTTATGGCGAATTAATCTGCGACATCACTGAGCAAGTAACTAATCAGTGGCAGGTTGGAGAAAACTTTGCAGTTCTGTCATCAATGCAAGCAATCTCTTTCCAAGTAATTTTGAAGGCAGTATTTGGTCTAGAAGATGGGCCACGTTATGACAAACTCCATGAACTCCTGATTGCAATCCTGAATCCCAAAATCCCTATTTTAAGAACAGTTCTGCTTCTTTTCCCATCAATGCGACAGGATTTAGGAGCGTGGAGTCCTTGGGGGAAATACTTGCGTTTACGGCAGCAAATTGATGAACTCATCTATGCCCAGATTCGAGAACGCAAAGCACAACCCGATCCATCTCGGACTGATATCCTATCTTTGATGATGGCTGCTCGTGATGAGGCGGGAGAGCCGATGACAGACTTGGAATTACGTGATGAACTGATGACCCTATTAGTGGCGGGTCACGAAACTACTGCAACTTCCTTATCATGGGCACTGTACTGGATTCATCATCAGCCGCAGGTGCGGGAAAAACTGCTGCAAGAACTAGATAAGTTGGGTGAACAACCAGATGCAAATGCTATTTTCCGATTGCCTTATTTGAATGCTGTCTGTTCTGAAACACTACGTCTTTACCCAGTAGCGGTATCGGGACTAAATCGATTGGTCAAATCACCGCTACAAATTGGGGAATACAACTTTGAGCCTGGTACTTTGATCATTCCCTCTATTTATTTGACCCATCATCGAGAAGATTTATATCCTGAATCGAAACAATTTAAGCCAGAGCGTTTTCTGGAACGGCAATTTTCTCCTTATGAGTATTTACCCTTTGGTGGCGGGAACCGTCGCTGTATTGGAATGGCATTTGCCTTGTTTGAGATGAAATTGGTGTTGGCAACAGTGCTGTCTCACTGGCAAATGGAACTGGCTGATAGCAAACCAGTGCAGCCAGTACGTAAAGGCATTCTATTTAGCCCAGCAGGTGGTGTGCAGATGGTGGTGAAGGGGAAGCGTCAGCAAAATCAGCCCATCCTTCAGACTAGCTCTAGTTCAGCGTGAAGAGTGGGAGAATGAGATGGGATTACGATTGAGTTATTGTCCCAGTCCATATTATTTAGTTTGTTCACAATTAATACTGTTGATTACTTTGTTTAAGCCAATACAGGCTTCCCTGTAGACACAGCCTGTTCGACAATATCAGCGGCTCTACTCACCCCCCCTGCTTTTTTAATCGCCTCTTGTAACCTAACTGCATTCTGTTTATAAGAATCTTCCATCAACACCTTTTGTACAGCATTTCGCAACTTGGGAACAGTCAAGCGAGCAAGCGGTACCACTTCACCAGCACCAGCCCAAACCATACGTGCTGCTACGCCTGGCTGGTCATTAGCAATTGGTATTGCCACCATTGGCACACCATTATTTAAGGACTCTAAAGTAGTATTCATACCTGCATGGGTAATGGTGAGAGACGCTTTTTGCAGCAATTCCAATTGGGGTGCATAACCAACTACCAGCGGATTTCCCGGCAAACTTCCTACAGACTCTGGAGTTGCAGAACCACCTAACGAAATCACTAGTTGGGCATCCAAATCATTACAAGCTTCGGCAATAGATTTAAAAATTCCCAATAGGCGATTTTGTAAAGTCCCCATTGAAGCGTAAATCAATGGTTGTCCGGTCAATTTTTCATAAGGGAAATCAGGAAGTTCCCGACCAGTTGGACTATGATAAGGGCCTGTGAAATGAAAGCACTGGGGCAAATTTTCCCTTGGGAATTCCAATTGTGCAGGCTGTTGACTAATCTGAGCTAGTTGGGAATAGCGTTCATTGGGGCTAAGTTGTGGGGGCAATTTCCACTCTTGGCGATGCTGATTGATTAACCCTGTAATGGGTTTTACGGTGCGACTCAGCAATGCATAGCCGCCTCGGTTACGTAATCGCGCCCACCAGGCTGGATTGTAGCTCCAGGTTTTAAAATAAGGTGGGACGCTCTGTTCTCGATTCAGTACCACAGCGCTGCAAACTGTAATAAAAGGAATGCCCAGAAATTCTGCAACAGAACCTCCCTCTGGTGAAACTTGATCTACTAAAAGTGCTTCCACACCTGCTTGCTTCACTGCTGATGGTGCATCTCTGAGCATAACAGCCGCCTGATCTTTGAGGAAATTGACGGTATATTGCAGTGCGGCGAGTCCACTCAGTTTACCTAACTGAGTTATCGATTCAGCGATCGCTCCAGTGGGAAATTCAGATTCACCAACGGCTTGGAATTCTAATTCTGCTGCTAGTGTCTTAGATTTAGCATCAAGTATCCCGAATAAAGTGACGCGATGACCGCGCTTTTGAAGTTCTTTGCCCAAGGGGAGTATAGTGTTGAGATGACCAGTTGTTGCTGGACAGATCAGCCCAAAATGAGTCATAACTACTGTTTCTGTATATTTACAATGATGTATACCAGAAAACAGTTACATAGGTAAAGAAAAGAAATTTTTGCTGAGTTACAACTGCCTACTGGATTTTCAAGAACTTATCCAAAGCTGTAACTAGACTGGGCGGCCAACGGCGGATATTTTTTACCCAGTCGATATCCTTATAGCGGCTATCAAGTCCATAAGCTGCTACCCAGTTACTTTCGGCTTCGCCTTGTTCTCCATTTACCCAATATGCAGCTGTGAGGGCGGCACGCACATCAGCAAATTTGGAGTATTTACGGGCGATATTTCGCATCTCACGGATTGCTTGCTCTTTTTGACCAGTTTCATAAAGAGCGAGGGCGTAGTTAGCACGGGCGAAAGCAAAATTTGGGGCTATCTCATTCGATTTTTTGTAGTCTGCGATCGCATCTGACCATTTTCCTAAACCTGTTTTGGCATTTCCCCGATTGTTGTATGCCATCGCATCGTTAGGATCGAGTTCTAAGACATGATTATAATCTGCGATCGCATCGTCCCATTTTCCTAACCCTTCCAACGCCGCCCCCCGATTCAAATATGGATCGGTGACATTCGGTGCTAATTCTATAGCTTTGTTATAATCTGCGATCGCCTCTTTTAACTTATTCTGACTCACCCGCGAATTTCCCCGGTTACTCCACGCCCCCGCATTAGTGGGAAATTGCTCAATAATCTTTGTCCAGTAAGTTTCAGCCGTCGCAAAATCACCTTGATTCGTCGCTGTAAACGCTTGATTTGCCCACTCATCGCCTTGTTTTAACTGTTCTTGAGTAATGGGCGGTTGAGATTGTGCCATAACTGGAGTACCCCAGCCAAACACAAGTAAAAGACTGAGAAAAATACCAATCAACTTAATCATCTAGGTTTACCTAATTTGTCATTTGTCATTTGTCATTGAGCATGGGGCAGAGGAATGGAGTTCAAAGACTCATTAACGAGTATCAATGCCCATAATTACAATAATGACAACTGTTCATTAGGCGGCGTGAACCCCAAATGCTTATATGCTGCCTTAGTCGCCATCCTCCCACGATGAGTTCTAGTTAAATACCCAATCTGCATGAGGTAAGGTTCGTACACCTCTTCAATTGTTTGAGTATCTTCACCCGTCGCTGCTGCCATTGTTTCTAACCCCACTGGCCCGCCATTAAATTGTTCAATTATTACACTCAGCATCTGGCGATCTGTCCAATCTAAACCGCAAGGATCTACTTGGAATAGTTGCAATGCCTCAGATGCGATGCTTTCATTAATTTCACCGGATATTTTTACTTCCGCATAATCACGGACTCGCTTAAGTAGCCTGTTAGCGATACGTGGCGTTCCGCGTGAACGACGGGCAATTTCTGTGGCACCATCTTCTGTAACGGGGGTTTTGAGTAATTGAGCGGTTCGCAGTACAATTTTAGTCAGTTCGTCAACTTCGTAAAATCGGAGTTTTTGAATTAAACCAAAGCGATCGCGCAGTGGTGAAGTTAAAGCACCGACACGCGTTGTAGCACCCACGAGGGTAAATTTTGATAGCGGCAAACTTCTGATTCGAGCGCTGGAACCCTTGCCAATAGTAATATCTAAGCGATAATCTTCCATCGCGGGATAGAGAATTTCCTCCGTCATCCGCGAGAGGCGATGAATTTCATCCACGAATAAAATATCCCCTGGCTTGAGGTTTACCAATAGCCCAACAATATCTCGTGGACGTTCTAGGGCTGGCGCACTAGTAATTTTGTAATTTACCCCCATTTCCGATGCTAAAATCATTGCCATTGTGGTTTTGCCCAATCCCGGCGGCCCATACAGTAGCAAATGATCCAGTACCTCACCACGAGACTTAGCTGCTTTAATGGCAATATCTAGCACATCCTTTAAATCTTTTTGCCCAATGTAATCAGCAAATCGGTGTGGTCGAATACCTTCTTCCTGCTGTTCTTGCTCATCAATAGCAGCTTCAGGCTTCAAAATATTTTCTGTGGATGGTGCTTTCGCCGACTCTCGACGCTGCTTTGGTTCTCCGTTGGGTTCTGGAGGCTGTTTTTTCGAGGAAATTATCGCCATAATTTAGCTATCTACTTTTAAGGGACTAGGGAGTGGGGAGTGGGGAGTGGGGAAGTAGGGGAGTAAGGAAGGGAATAGGTTACAGGTTATAGGTTATAGGGTACAGATTATTCTCTATAACCTGTCACCTGTCACCTCTCCCCTAATCCCAATGCCCGTGAAAATTTTAGTTTGAGAATACCCGCGCCAATTTAAAATTTAAATTCCGGTCAATTACCCAGAAGTACAAAAGTTATTATGTTATCTAAAAGAATCTTACCGTGCTTAGATGTGAAGGCGGGACGGGTTGTAAAAGGAGTTAACTTTGTAAATATCCAAGATGCAGGCGATCCGGTAGAGCTGGCCAAGGTTTACAACGAAGCCGGTGCTGATGAGTTAGTATTTCTGGATATTACAGCTACTCATGAAGACCGAGCTACTATTTTAGATGTGGTCTACCGAACTGCTGAACAGGTCTTTATTCCATTGACTGTGGGTGGTGGCATTCAATCCTTAGAAAATGTTAAAGCTTTGTTACGAGCAGGCGCAGATAAGGTTAGTATTAATTCTGCGGCGGTGCGTGATCCAGACTTGATTAATCGGGCAAGCGATCGCTTTGGTAATCAGTGCATAGTTGTTGCTATTGATGCCAGACGCAGAAATAACCCGGAGAATCCAGGTTGGGATGTCTATGTGCGGGGTGGCAGAGAAAATACAGGCTTAGATGCTCTATTGTGGGCACAAGAAGTTGAAAAACGCGGGGCCGGCGAACTGCTAGTAACAAGTATGGATGCTGATGGAACCCAAGCTGGGTATGACATTGAGATAACACGGGCAATTGCCAATGCTGTAGAAATTCCAGTCATTGCTTCAGGCGGTGCAGGTAATTGTGAACATATCTACACAGCCCTAACTGAAGGCAAAGCTGAAGGAGCACTACTAGCATCACTGTTACATTACGGTCAATTAAGCGTAGCAGAAATCAAAAATTATTTGCGCGATCGCAATGTGCCAGTAAGAACGTTCTCTTAAACCACAACTTACTATTTAATGACATCTATCTGAGGTTGGACACACTTCCTGAAAAGGGTGTTAATATTATTTTACAAGTATTAACAAATATTAAAAAATATGTTACTTCCTATTTTACTTTTTGATGTAGCCTTGGTAGCGTGGTCGCTGCACTTAATGGAAAAAGCCTACGAAAGTAAAGAATTTTCTTTAATGTTAGCTGGTACATTGGTTGCTCTGGCTGCTGCTGCCATGTTAGTAGTTTACTTTTTGATGGGGCACTGTATGACCTATTTGTTGCAAGTGTCGTTGTGAGTGCCCAGTGGTGGAGAAGATATTTTAAATTTATTTTCTAAAAAAAGGCTTGACAAAGTACCAATAATTAAGCGAATATGTATAATGGATTTTAAGGGGTTATAGCGCAGTTGGTAGCGCACCTCAATGGCATTGAGGGGGTCAGCGGTTCGAATCCGCTTAGCTCCATTCTTCACACACAAAGCCTCTCCGTAAATGGAGATTCCAAAGCTGATTTGTTGGCACTGACAGCAATAGAACATTTGCTATCAACTATCTCTACCAGATATACCGCAGTATGGAGTTGATAAACTTGCCAAATATAAATATGCTAAAGGCGGTGGTTCTTCCAACGGACAAAGACTATTTGAGTTAGAAATTGTTACTGAAGATGAACTAACCCGCAGATTTAAGCAAGCACATCAATCACTTTGGGGAGGTGGGGAACTCAACCCATCGGAAGTATTTGATGAACTGGATAAGCTGATTTTTTCTAAGATGTGGGATGAGGGTAAGGCTCGAAAACTAGGTGAACCTTACGATTTTCAGATATTTAGCGAAAGTTCTGAAAAGAAAACTAACCAAGAACTAAGTAACCCCATCAAGAGAGTTTACCAAGAAGGACGCAAAAAAGATCCTGAAGTTTTTAAAGATGATATTCATCTTACTCCTGAAAAGCTACGTACTGTTGTTGGCTATCTTGAAAGTATCAATTTAGGCGACAGCGATCGCAGCATCCATCCTTCCATAAAGCAGGTATTTTTAAATCTGACCTTACACTTAGAGAGTAGCCGCAAATCATAGCGATCTCTTCCTCTGTGTACTCTGCGCCTCTGCGGTTCGATTCTCATACTCATTTGCTAAAGTGCTTCAGCGTAGCTTGTCGTAGACATTCCCTAGCAGTTTCAAACCTTGCAACCATATCAACAAATAGATGCTTGCACATTAAAGATAGCCATCTATGGTATAGAAATGTATAGAATCTTGTAAAGATATAAAATATAGTTCTTAAATGCACACATTTCTAGCTTCTTCCTCAATGCAGGTGTCTGTACCACCAAATGACTTTCAGCCAATGAAGATTGTCGCACTGGGGGACAGCTTAATTTATGGATTCGGCGATCCGGAGAAAGGAGGCTGGATCGAGCAACTACGGCGATGGTGGATGTTGCCGGATAGTGCCGGTCATGTTCTTTATAATTTAGGGGTGCGGGGGGATTGCACGCAACAAGTAGCCCAAAGGCTAGAAGTTGAATTTCGCCACCGGGGTGAACTGCGAAATCGTGTCCCTGACTTGATTATTTTATCAGTAGGCGTGAATGACTCAGCGCGGTTGGCGCGTCTTGATGGTCGAAGTTACACAGATTTTACATTGTTTGAAAAAGAAATTGCAACTCTTTTAGATTTAGCACAGCAACTATGTCCTGTGTTATTTGTGGGCATGGTGCCAGTGGATGAAGCCAAGATGCCATTTTTAGATTGTTTTTACTATAATCATGCCGATCAGTACCGCTACAAAGAAGCAACTCGAATTGCTTGTACCAAACGCCAGATTCCCTATTTAGATATTTTTGAGCAATGGATGGAAAGCGGTGAAAATTGGCGCCTTAAACGTTTGAGTGAAGATGGTCTTCATCCCAATACACTAGGTTATCAAGCTTTGCTAGAAGATGTGATCAATTGGGATGCAATACATTCAGTAGGCTTTGCCAATGCAGCTTACAATTCTTAACTTAATTATCATCTTAAACCATCCTAATAATTATATTGGTGCTTTGGGGTTAGCCTATATTCTCGTATTTGCCATCCTCGAAAAAAGCACCACAACCTTGCTAAATTTTCAATGAAACTAGGTGTAACATCCTTTCACAATCCATCTATAAAAACTCTAACTCCTAACTCCTAACTCCTAATTCCTAACTTCTAACTTCTAACTCCTAACTCCTAACTCCTATGACACCAACTTTATTTGGTCGTTGGCAAACTCGATTATTATTACTTGCAACGGTGGGCGTACTTGTGTCTTTGCCCTTTGTAATGGGTTGGATTGGTTCTAGTGCTAACTCGGTTTATTTTTGGATACTTGTTTATGTCGCCGTCTTTGGCTTAGGTTGGGATGTGCTTTATAACTATCTCCAAAAATTCCGATGGGACAGGGATTGGCCCGCAGTTTATCAACTCTTAGCTGGTATATGGGAATTAATATTTGTGTTCTGTGGAGTAAAACTGTTTGGCTTCTTACCAATACCTTTACCTAAAGAAGAACTCCCGTTAGCAGTTTTTTTATTGCACTATTCTGTCGTGTGGCTAGCAGTTTTTATTAGTTCACAAAGCCTGATGCGAATTATCTTTCCCCGTTGGCGTTTCCGGGGTGGGGAGTGGTTGTAATATCGTGCCCACTTAAAGACTTATTATTAAGACCGCAGAGGCAAGGTATAATTACCCCAACTTTATTCACTATCATGGTTATTATGGCAGTCATTACTACGCTCATGGCATCACCACTGATTGCCTTTTTGTTGCAAGGTACAAGCTATGAAAAGTATTCCGCTTAAACAAATTTAAAAATAAGAGTAAAATTCTCTGCTTTGACTCTGGGTATAACCGCTAATTTCTTTATAGTGGCGTTTAAACCTATTACAAATTAACTACCTATTACCTCTTTTTGTTAACATCATTAATTAGGGAGTTATTCTATATTTATCTCTTAAAATCATCATAACTTATGTTTTATGGCTACAGATGAATCGTAATAGCAATTGACATGACAACCAAGCACAAATTACCCTTGGGTGTATCTAACAAGCTTGATATTTTCCAGTCTTTTAAAGAATCATCTTAGAGAAACCAGATAGTTAATTTTGAGGAAACCATGCACATAGTTATTCTCGTTCTGGTTGAAGTGCTGATTATTATTGGACTTTCACGGCTAGTAGGGCTAGGATTCCGTTCCATTAAGCAACCACTGGTAATTGGTGAGATTGTCGCCGGGATTATGCTCGGCCCATCTTTATTTGGTTTAGTTGCTCCCGATTTAGCAGTTTCCTTGTTTCCACCAGAAACTATTCCTTTTTTAAATGTTTTGTCTCAGGTGGGACTAATATTTTTCATGTTTCTGATTGGGCTAGAACTTAATCCCAAATACCTTAGCGGACAATTAGAAGTAGCAGTTTTAACTTCTCATGTCAGCATTTTGGTGCCGTTTTCTTTAGGAACATTGCTAGCGGTGATCCTTTATCCCCTAGTTTCCAATGCAAGTGTATCCTTCACCGCTTTCGCTTTATTTTTGGGGGCGGCGATGTCGATTACTGCCTTTCCAGTGTTGGTACGAATCATTACTGAAAACAATTTACAAGGAACGCGTTTAGGAACATTGGCGTTAACTTGTGCAGCCGTGGATGATGTGACAGCTTGGTGTTTGTTAGCAGTAGCGATCGCAGTAGCTAGAACTGGTGACTTTGTTGGTGCTATACCCACAATTATCGCCAGCATAGTTTACATCGGCTTGATGTTGACGGCGGGACGTTGGTTTCTCCAACGCCTTGCCAAATACTACCTCCGTGCGGGACGTCTCAGCCAATTGCTGTTAGCTGGGATTTATATGGGCGTGGTTGCGTCGGCACTAATCACCGAACTAATTGGTATTCACTTAATTTTTGGGGCATTTTTATTGGGAGCAGCAATGCCCAAGAATGAAGATTTAGTTCGGGAATTGGCAGTAAAAACCGAAGATTTTGTTTTGATATTCTTGCTGCCAATATTTTTTGCCTACAGTGGTTTAAAGACACAGATTGGCTTGCTCAACCGTCCAGAATTGTGGCTTTTGTGTGCGTTGATTTTAGGAGTGGCGATCGCAGGCAAATATATTGGCACTTATGTAGCGGCCCGTGTCAGTGGCATTAGTAAACGGGAAGCCTCGGCACTCGGTTGGTTAATGAATACTCGCGGCTTGACTGAGTTGATAGTGCTAAACATTGGTCTAGAGTTAGGAGTAATTTCCCCTTTAATATTTACCATGCTGGTAATTATGGCATTGGTAACTACATTCATGACCTCGCCACTGCTGGAATGGACATATCCGAAAAAGCTGATCAGGTTAGATGTTATGGAACCAGAGTTGGAAGCAGAAACCTCTGCTGCAAGTGAAACTTCCCCTCATGCTTTCCGAATTTTAGTGCCAGTGGCTAATCCAAGTACCCAAAAAGGTTTAGTACAGTTGGCAGTAGCGTTGGCGCAACCCGCCGTAGGTATCGCTCTCAATTACCGATATCCTGCCATTGTTAACCCTCTTAGCCTGATTGAATTTGAAGAAGATTATGCTTTTGAAAGTACCCCAGTTGAAGCAGACAGATTAATCGCCCAGCGCCGCCACCAGCTACAAGAATTAATTAATACTCTCGAACCGCCAGAAACTCGTTCTTGTGTGCATCCTATCGTTCGCATATCCAGCAATGTTGCCCGCGAAACAGCACAAATTGCCACATTAGAACAAGCTGATTTAATTCTCGTGGGCTGGCATCGGCCAGCTTTTAGTAGTAATCGTTTAGGTGGACGAGTCGGACAAATGCTTACCACCGCACCAGTGGATGTAGCAGTGTTTGTAGATAAAGGCAAACAGCAATTAGAAAGTTTATTGGTACCTTATTCTGCAAATATCCATGATGATTTAGTACTAATACTAGCTCTGAGACTGCTAATCAATCGTGAGACTTGTATGTTGCAGATATTACAGATAGCAACAAATCATACTAGAGAAGAATTAAGTTACGAACTGCACACCATGATGGAGCAATTACCTACCAGTGTACGCGATCGCATTGAAATTAAAATTGTCGAAGCCCCAGAACCAATCCAAGCCGTAATTCAAGCCTCAGAAGGTGTTGACCTAACTATTGCTGGCACCAGCCGCGCTTGGGGTATCGAGCGTCAAACCTTGGGAAGATATACAGATCAACTAGCCATCCAATGTCGTTCCTCCCTGCTGATAACCCGCCGCTACAGCCAAGTCACCGCTCACCTTGCCTCTATGCTTCCTGAAGTTAGTAGTCAAGAGCCAACATTGAGGAGTTGAAATTCATGAATCATTTCAACCTCAAATCTTTAACTTTTTACGGAGTAGCAATAACTTCAGTGCTAGTGTTGTTTAAAACTGTAACCGTTTACGGGGAAAACAATCTCAAGGCTCCGCCGCCAATTAACGGTCTGTATCGTCTAACCTTGTCAGAGAATTTGCCTAACTGTGAAAAATCGGATACTCTAACGTTAAAGATTCAGCAATCGGGTATTTACCTAAATGCCTCTGTATTATCGGCAAACGCTAACGCCGATACTGACGAAAAGCACTCTCTGGCAGGCATCTTCCGAAATCAACAGTTAAATTTATCTGGAAAAGTTGGTAAATCAATCCTTTGTAATATTCCTCGCCCCCAAAATGATTCCCTGAACTCAGTCACAATTCAAATGCAACTTGTGGATAAAAGTAATATGACAGGTCAATTAACCGTAAATGGTATTCCACAACCTCTGAAATTTACTGCTGTGCCCGAAAAAGCTAATTGAATTGGGGAGTGGGTAAAAACGCGATGAATCGCGTTTGTAAAGACGCGATGAATCGCGTCTTTGAGATTGGAAGCGCGAAGTAAACAGCAATGTGAGCGCATTGTATGGGTTTTATGGAGCAGATAAAAAGAATGGATCAGGAACTAAAAACTAGGCAATTTTGCCAATGGCGCAACCAGCTATTTAGCATCAGTCTATTAGGCTTTTGTGCAGCGATCGCGCTCGAAACTTGCACTACTGCTGCTACACCAGTGGCAAAGCTAGATAATTGGCGTTTTTCCCCAAAAACACAGCAACTCGAAATTACCCTCTCAGCAGGCACAACCCCCCGTTATTTCTACCTTACCCAACCCTCTCGGCTTGTTGTAGATTTACCGAATACTAAGTTGGGCAAAGTTACCACGCAACAAAATTATTCTGGAGCAATCAAAAGCATTCGCGTTTCTCAACTGAATGCAAATGACACACGCATTGTTCTAGATTTAGCACCAGGGACTGTTTTTAATCCCAAACACATACAACTGCAACCCGTTTCCCGGAAAAACTCCACTCGCTGGGTATTACGTCCGGTTATTTCTGCTAAAACTACTGCCGTTAAACCAGGTAACTCCCCACCTTCACCCAAGAAACAACCTCAAACACCCAAAAAGCCGCCTACTAACCTACCCGTAACCACTACTAATCTACAAGCGCCCTTACTTACAGTTCCGCCTATCTCAAATGACCTGCCCTCAACAATTACTAATAATTCAGCCCAGCCTTTTGTAACCGTACCTCCCTTAACTCCTAATACATCCTCTCAACAACCTGCTTTGATTCTTCCCCCTCCTTCTTTCCCAAATCAACCCGGTACCTTAAATAGCATTCCTCCTTTTGGTATGTCGGAATTTCCAGTTCCAACTATCCCCAATGTTCCCAATCCCCAGGTAATCGAGTTTGGTCAACCCCTTCCTAAAAATAGATAGTAGGGAGCAGGGGGAGAAGAATAACTAATGCCCAATGCCCCATTCCCAATTCCCAATTCTAAAATCTGTCAGTTTCTTGAGGTGTTCCAACTGCTCCTGGTTGAGCCGTGAAAAAGTTTTGAGCAGCTTCATTCTGATATATACACCTAATATCAGGTTTGTCACTGTCCAAGTTACCTGTAAAACCAAAAGTGTTCAGGCGATTTTTGCAATCTCTTACCTGATCAGATGTTATCAGCTTACGTTGCTCTAAAATTGCCCAGTTGTTTTGTCGGATCACGCATCCAGGACGCATACTAGGCTGGGCAACATAAACGTTGAAGGGGTTAAGAGTGACAAACAGTCTAGCGTCCATCACCATAGCGCTGGCTCCGTTCTGCACGCAAATCTCAGGGTTAGGTGCTTTCAAATCAATGAATTCACGGGAAGCCACATTTGATGGAGCCAACGTGGTTGTCGAACTAAAAGCAATGCCAATCCCAATTCCCAAAATCAACACCCCTCCCATAATTGCGATGGTAAAGAGGTTAAACATTGGCGATTGGAAAATAGAGGGTTTAGAAGTAGTAGCCGATTTACCAGTGGGTTTACGTCTCATTGTTGCTTAATCACCTTCACGCCGATTTGGAAGGGAGTGGTCTAAAGTTTTCTCCCTCTTTCAGTATGCCTATTCTTAACTGTAATTGTCTGCGACTTGTTGGGCAGTATTCTTCTTAAATGATAAAAATAGGAACTTATATAGATATCTGGACAGAATTTCAACCTTATCGGTTATTGTTTCCATCTTGAAGAATTGGTAAGTCTTTTTATTTATTTGCCGATTAAGGAATTCTTTTTACCTTTGTGATGCTTCACATGCAAATCATAGAGCAACTGTTTTTAGTTTTTATATTTTATTAACTAATTATAGCATATTTTTAATATCCATCAGATAGTCTTGACTCAATTTGCACAAATGATGCAGTCAGAATGCTTGAATTATCTAGCTTTTTGTTTGTAATTTTGCGAAAAGTCTGAGCGGAGGAAACCTGTGCTTATAACTTTCCAAGACGGATTTTTCGTATTCGTATGAGATATTTTTGTTACACCTAGTAATTTATATGTCAAACGATGTAAATTAAAATTTAATAAACTTTTAATAACTAATTGGAAGCAAGTGACATCTCAAAGAGCGTTATTCTCAAGCAAGAAGTTCAAAACTTCGCAACTTCAAATCCTTCTAGCTGATAGTCTGACTATTTTTTGGGGAGATTGGTTAGATTTACGTGTCAGAATCTTACCAGTTGCTGCATCAGGCTTAATATCCCCACTGATATATATTTTAGCTTTTGGCTTGGGTTTGGGTAGTTCCATCAAACCCGGCTCAGGGATTAGTGGTGACTATAACAACTATTTAGAATTCATATTACCGGGGATGGTAGCGCTATCGTCGATGACGGTTAGCTTTGCTGGAACGACATTTTCGATTTGTGGAGACAGATTATTTACCAAAACCTTCGAGGAATTGTTGTTAACTCCTATACATCCCTTAGCGTTACATATCGGAAAAATGCTGGCGGGAGTAGTGCGGGGGTTGATGACATCCGCTTCTGTGATTTTGGTAGCGGTGCTGTTGACTGGAAACTGGAATTTTCTCAACCCACTATTTCTACTGTTAGTGGTGCTGAATTGTTCGGTATTTGCTGGGTTAGGGGTGATTATTGGTTTGAGTGTGCGATCGCTCGAATCAGTTGGACTCTACAACAACTTTATAATTATCCCCATGTCATTCTTAGGGGCAACCTTCTTTGACCCTGGTACATTACCAGCTGCCCTCAAAGTCGTAGTTTACCTGTTACCACTGACCTACGCCAGCATCGGACTGCGTGCGGTTGCTCATTTACCCTTATCCCAGTTTCCTTGGTACAGCATACCGATTTTGCTGGTGATTGCGATCGCTCTTTCTCTCTGGGGTGGTTATAAATTCGCTCACCAACAAGATTAAAATAATTCGTAATGACGCTCCTACGGACGCTCGTTCCTCGCTACCGCTTCGCTAACGCTACCGCTACGCTAACGTAATTCGTTAAAGCCTTTATTACAATCTGTGCTTTAACTTTTGCATCTTGTGGTTTTCGACCCAGCATTATTGAAATGCTGATTGAAGTGAGTCATTAGTCATGAGCAAATGACTAATGACTAATGACTAACGAAAAAGGACTAACTAGCTAAGAGAGTTTTTTCTAGAGAAGTCCAACGAAAGGCGCGATCGCCACCTCTCTCAATGACTACTCTTACTCGTGGTTCTAGCTGAGGCAAATTCGTTAAATACTCAAGTTCCTCATTGGAAAGAATATGCCCTTCAATAATCCACAAAACCAGCCCCTTTGACTTCGGTGGTAGCTGTTCTAGATGAGAATTGATAATTGGTGGCAAATAGTACACATGACCTACTGCCGCACCGCTACCAGTACTTTTTTTGCCAAGATGAGGAGGTCTGACTCCATGAATTCTTGTGAGATACGCAGCTACATCGCCCAGTCCCCTGGCGGTAATGTGGAGGGTGGTATAGCCAGCTGCGCGTAGTCGGCGCTGATATCGACCTTCATAACCCCCTTCCAAAGGTACGTACACGCCAAGAGCGCCAAATTTTTCCAGATCGCGGATTAAACCGTTGCCAGTGGTAATTAGTGCCATAGATTTTCGTCTTATCCCACTTAGATATCTCTATTATTTACCCATTGGGCATGGAGAAAAGACTTATTTAATAATTTCCCCTTGTCCCCTTCATCTCCCTCACTCTTGTACAGACGCGATTCATCGCGTCTCCCCAAAAATAACTCTATAAATTACTAGACAAAAATAAATAAATAATTTATATTATTAGATTGTGACCAAAGACGCAAATTAGACCCCATTCTTACTGTCATTTTGAGATAGTGTTAGCATCAAAAGCTGATTACTCAATCCAAATTGGATAATCTAACTCAAATTGATCATAGACTGGTAAACTAAGAAAGCTTTCAGGTCAACATTAGAGCTTATGGACGAAGAATCAAAGCCAATCCAAAGCTCCAGAGTAAATTTACTCCTATGCCTCTGAAAAAGCAGGCTAAATCTTAAACAATAGTTTAAGGTATTTAAGGAAGTAAAAACTGAGCAGCAATGTTGGTTTCATGGCATTACGTCAGTCTCAGTTAACGGATACTGGGTGGTAAAAACCGCTTAAGTCCAACTGCAACACGGCAGTAGCCAACCTCCGGGAAGCCCTATTAATGGGCGTCTAAAAATCGGAAAACCCGCCGACAGCGCTGCCTCCAGAAAGTGCCAGAGCAATTGCTTGGACGAAAGCATTGCTGCACACAGCTTAAAGCTGTAGCGCCTTGCATTGATTCCAGAAGTTACTCCTTCCCAATGGGAAGGGAGTTGTGGCTGTTCTGGTGATCTATTGAGTGAAGCTAAACAGATTCACCAAGCAGTACGGACACGGTTTGTTGTGTCCGAAAGCATTTGGAGCGGTTTATTTAAACCATTCCAAATTTCGCAGGCTAACCCAGCCTAAACTGATGCGTACAAAGCGTGTCCTCTAGAGTCCAATTCCAAGGTCAGCAAGTAGAAAGGAGAACCAGTTACTGTGTCTGTAGGTATTCTCGGCACCAAGCTGGGCATGACCCAAATATTTGACGAAGCAGGAGTAGCTATTCCTGTAACTGTCATTCAAGCAGGGCCATGCACCGTTACACAAGTTAAAACGAAACAAACCGACGGTTACTTTGCCATTCAAGTTGGTTATGGCGAAGTTAAACCAAAGGCACTGAACAGACCACTACTGGGTCATTTAGCTAAATCATCTGCCCCAGCATTGCGTCACCTAAATGAATATCACATCGATAGTTCTAGTGATTATGCTTTAGGTCAAGAGATTAAAGCAGATATTTTTAGTGCGGGTCAAATTGTCGATGTAGTCGGCACAAGCATCGGTCGTGGTTTTGCAGGAAACCAGAAGCGCAACAACTTTGGTCGTGGGCCCATGTCCCACGGTTCCAAAAACCACAGAGCGCCGGGTTCTATTGGTGCTGGTACAACACCAGGTCGTGTCTATCCAGGTAAGCGGATGGCAGGGCGTTTAGGTGGGAAACGTATCACAATCCGTAAGCTGACCATAGTGCGAGTTGATGCAGAACGCAACTTATTGCTTATTAAAGGAGCAATTCCTGGTAAACCGGGCGCTCTAGTAAGTATCGTGCCTGCAAAAATAGTGGGATAGTCAAAAGTCATTAGTCAAGAGTCATTAGTCATTAGTCATTGGCTAAGGACAAATGGCAAACGACAAATGACCAATGACCAATGACAAAGGACAAATAACAAAGATGGTTGAAAGCGTAGTTAAAAATTGGCAAGGAGAACAGGTCGGCGAGACGACCTTCGAGTTGCGCGTTGCCAAGGAAGAAACAGCGTCTCATATTGTGCACCGCGCCTTAGTACGGCAATTGACTAATGCTCGTCAAGGAAATGCCAGTACAAAAACTCGTGCTGAAGTCAGAGGCGGTGGCCGTAAACCTTGGAGACAAAAAGGTACTGGTCGCGCTCGTGCAGGGTCTATTCGTTCGCCACTGTGGCGTGGTGGTGGTGTCATCTTTGGGCCAAAGCCCAGAGACTTCAACCTCAAGTTGAACCGCAAAGAGCGACGTTTAGCACTGCGGACAGCATTTGTCAGCCGCATTGAGGATTTGATCGTAGTAGAAGAATTTAGCACCGAGCTATCTCGCCCAAAGACAAAAGACTTAGTGGCAGCGCTTGCGCGTTGGGGAGTAGTTCCAGAAAGCAAGGCACTGTTAATTTTGTCTGAAATTGCGGATACAGATAACGTTTATTTGTCAGCCCGCAACATTGAAAATTTAAAACTAATTGCAGCCGACCAGTTAAATGTTTTTGATTTACTGCACGCTGACAAAATTGTAGTTACGGCATCAGCCCTAGAAAAAATTCAGGAGGTCTACAGTGCCTAGCTTTGACCCCCGTGACCTTGCCGACTTAGTGCGTCGCCCAATCGTCACCGAGAAAGCGACTATCTTGATGGAACAGAATAAGTACACCTTTGAAGTAATTCCAAAGGCATCTAAGCCAGAAATAAAGGCTGCGATCGAAGACTTGTTTCAGGTCAAAGTTGTAAAAGTCAACACCATCCTACCACCGCGTAAAAAGCGGCGCGTTGGTAAATTTATTGGTTATAAGCCCCAATATAAGCGAGCCATTGTTACCGTCGCACCTGGGGATGAAGACAAGATTAGACAAGTCCTATTCCCAGAAGTTTAACAAAGTTATGAGTTAGGAGTTAGGAGTTAAGAGTTACTAAACTCAAAACTCAACATTCAACACTCAGTACTCAGCACGGGCGAAATGTCCCGCTACCGCTAACAGCACTCAGCATTTAAAAATATGGGTACCCGTTCTTATCGCCCTTATACCCCCAGCACTCGCCAGGTTACAGTTTCTGACTTTGCGGAAATCACAAAAACCGAGCCAGAAAAATCCCTAACTACCTCAAAGCATCGCGCCAAAGGTCGGAATAATACCGGGCGGATTACCAGTCGTCGCCGGGGTGGCGGACACAAACAACTTTACCGGATCATCGATTTTAAAAGGGATAAACATAATATTCCTGCCAAAGTCGCAGCAATTGAATACGATCCAAACCGTAATGCCAGAATTGCCCTTTTGTATTACCAAGATGGCGAAAAACGGTACATTCTTCATCCCAACGGGTTGAAAGTTGGAACAATAATTATTTCTGGGCCTGAATCTCCCTTTGAAGATGGTAATGCTTTACCTCTATCAAGGATTCCCTTGGGTACTGGTGTTCACAACGTAGAAATGACTCCTGGGAAAGGTGGTCAAATCGTGCGTGCTGCTGGTGCTAGCGCTCAAGTTGTGGCAAAAGAAGGTGATTATGTAACTCTCAAGTTGCCTTCAGGAGAAGTCCGGTTAATTCGGCGCGAATGCTACGCCACCATTGGGCAAGTAGGCAACACCGATGCGAGAAACCTGAGCGCAGGTAAAGCAGGACGAAATCGCTGGAAAGGTCGCCGTCCTAAGGTTAGAGGTAGCGTCATGAACCCAGTGGATCACCCACATGGTGGTGGTGAAGGTAGAGCGCCTATCGGTAGATCGGGGCCTGTTACACCTTGGGGTAAACCCACATTGGGCGCGAAGACACGCAATCGCAAGAAACTTAGCAGCAAATTGATTGTGCGTCGTCGTCGTAAGTCTTCCAAACGCGGTCGCGGTGGTCGTGAGTCTTAAAGAGTTAGGAGTTAAGAGTTATAAGTTGAGAGTAAAATCTAACTCCTAATTCCTCACTCCTCACTTCTAATTCCTAAATCCTAAATCCAAAATTGAACTATGGGTCGTTCTCTAAAAAAAGGTCCTTTCGTTGCGGATCATCTTCTAAAGAAAATTGAAAAGCTCAACGACAACAACAGAAAAGAAGTTATTAAAACTTGGTCAAGAGCTTCGACAATTTTGCCTCTAATGGTAGGTCATACCATAGCTGTTCACAACGGACGCCAACACGTTCCAGTTTTTGTGAATGAACAGATGGTAGGACACAAGTTGGGTGAATTCGCCCCGACACGCACCTACAGGGGTCATGGAAAAAGCGACAAAAAAGCGGGTAGGTAGTCATTAGTTATTAGTCATTAGTCATTAGCTAAAGACAAGTGACAAATGACAAATGACAAATGACAAAAATGGAGAAAATTATGGCTACTAATACTACTGAAGTAAAAGCGATCGCTCGTTTTATCCGCATCTCGGCCTACAAAGTGCGTCGGGTACTCGATCAAATCCGGGGGCGATCGTACCGAGAAGCGTTAATCATCCTGGAATTCATGCCCTATCGCGCCACTGAACCCATATTGAAGGTTCTCAGAAGCGCTGCTGCCAATGCTGAACACAACGCTGGGTTAGATCGGACTCAACTAGTGATTACTCAAGCTTATGCTGATCAAGGGCCGCCGTTGAAGCGGTTCCAACCAAGAGCGCAAGGTCGAGCTTACCAAATTCGCAAACCGACGTGTCATATTACTGTGGCTGTTGCAGCCGCCCCAGAAAAATAAGCTTTTTTTACACGAATAAATTGCGTAAAGTAAGAAATTTTAGAGGAAGCATTCGTGGGACAGAAGATTCATCCAGTTGGTTTTCGCCTGGGTATTACACATGAACATCAATCCCGTTGGTTTGCTGTTCCTGATCGTTATCCAGAACTTTTACAAGAAGACTACAAGCTCCGTCAATACATAGAACAAAAGCTGGGTAGACTTGCTCAAAACAACGCCGGAATTTCTGAGGTGCGGATTGAGCGCAAAGCCGACCAAATCGACTTAGAAGTACGCACAGCTAGACCCGGTGTAGTAGTGGGACGTGGTGGGCAAGGCATCGAATCCTTGCGTACCGGACTCCAAGGACTGTTGGGTAGTAATCGCCAAATTCGCATTAACGTAGTTGAAGTCCAACGAGTTGATGCTGATGCCTACCTAATTGCCGAATACATTGCTCAACAATTGGAACGCCGGGTTTCCTTTCGGCGGGTAGTGCGGCAATCGATTCAGCGTGCCCAACGCGCTGGTGTCCAAGGTATTAAAATCCAAGTCAGCGGGCGGCTCAACGGTGCAGAAATTGCCCGGACAGAGTGGACTCGTGAAGGTAGAGTACCTTTACATACCTTACGGGCTGACATTGACTACTCTTATTGCACGGCAAAAACGGTTTACGGCATTTTGGGCATCAAAGTATGGGTGTTTAAGGGAGAAATTATTCCTGGACAGGAACCAGCCCCGCTACCACCTGCAAGCCGTGATCCCCGTGATCGTGGCGATCGCGATCGTGAACCCCGTCGCCGTCAACAACAACGTCGTCGCCAGCAATTTGAAGACCGCTCAAATGAAGGATAAATCGTCATTAGTCATTAGTAAATGGCAGATGACAAATGACATAGACGCCCTTTGGCGGCTTCCCGTAGGGTAGGACAAATGACAAATGACAAGTAACAAACCATGTTAAGCCCTAGAAGAACTAAATTCCGCAAACAACAGCGCGGACGGATGGAGGGACTAGCCACCCGTGGTAGCACCCTCAACTTCGGTGATTTTGCACTCCAAGCGCAAGAACCTGCTTGGATTACCTCCCGGCAAATCGAGGCTTCTCGTCGGGCAATGACTCGTTATATTCGTCGGGGTGGACAAATCTGGATTCGGATTTTCCCTGATAAACCTGTAACCATGCGTCCTGCTGAAACCCGGATGGGTTCCGGTAAAGGTAATCCAGAGTTTTGGGTAGCGGTAGTCAAGCCAGGACGGATTTTGTTTGAAATCGGTGGAGTGACGGAAGAAATCGCCCGTGAAGCTATGCGTTTAGCTTCATTTAAACTGCCTATAAAAACCAAGTTTATTGTGCGCTCTCAACCACAGGAGCAGGAGTAGCTTATGCCTCTTCCCAAGATTTCAGAAGCTAGAGAATTAAGTGATGAGAAGCTCTCTGATGAAATTGTCGCTATTAAAAGACAACTATTTCAGTTGCGCTTGCAAAAAGCTACAAGACAATTAGAAAAGCCTCACCAGTTCAGACAAATCCGACACCGCCTAGCCCAATTGCTGACAATAGAGACAGAACGCAAACGGGCAGCAAGTCAATTGGCTAAAGAACAAAAGTAGGAGATTATGGCAGTTAAAGAACGAGTTGGCTTGGTAGTGAGCGATAAAATGCAAAAAACTGTGGTAGTTGCCATAGAAAACCGCGCTCCTCACCCCAAGTACGGCAAAATTGTGGTTAACACCCAACGATATAAAGTTCACGACGAAGAAAATAAGTGTAAAGTAGGCGATCGCGTTCGCATTCAGGAAACTAGACCCCTGAGCAAAACCAAGCGCTGGAAAATCACAGAAGTCCTGAACGTCAAACCTACTTAAACCTCATCGTTGTTAGAAACTAACAACATCACAAGGGAGAATAATTGTGATTCAACCCCAGACTTACCTGAATGTTGCAGATAATAGCGGTGCTCGTAAACTAATGTGCATCCGCATCTTAGGTGGAGGCAACCGCCGTTATGGTTTTATCGGCGATAAAATTATCGCCGTTGTCAAAGATGCTACACCCAACATGGCTGTAAAAAAGTCTGATGTCGTGGAAGCAGTAATTGTCCGCACTCGTAAAGCTGTATCTCGTGACAGCGGCATGAGCATTCGCTTTGATGATAACGCCGCTGTGATCATCAACAAAGACGGTAATCCTAGAGGCACACGGGTTTTTGGCCCAGTTGCACGGGAACTGCGCGATAAAAACTTTACCAAAATTGTTTCTCTGGCTCCGGAGGTGCTTTAATGGCAACCAAACAGGGTACGCCCAAAGTATTCCACAAAATGCATGTTAAAACTGGCGACACCGTACAAGTGATTGCCGGCAAAGACAAAGGAAAAATTGGTGAAATTATCCAGGCACTTCCCCAACTGAGTAAAGTCATCGTCAAAGGTGTCAACATTAAAACCAAGCACGTCAAACCCCAGCAAGAAGGGGAATCAGGGCGGATTATCACCCAAGAATTCCCGATTCATAGCTCCAACGTGATGCTTTATTCCACCAAACAAAACGTTGCTAGTCGTGTTTGTTATACCTTTACCTCAGAAGGCAAAAAAGTCAGGAAACTTAAAAAAACTGGCGAGATTCTGGATAAATAGTTAGAAGTTAGGAATTAAGAGTTAGGAATTAAATTTAACTCATAACCCATAACTCATAACTCGTAACTTTGTTCCCTGACCAAGCCCAGGGATATCAGGACAAAAAACTATGGCGACAACAAGACTCAAAACCTTATATCAAGAGACAATCGTCCCCAAACTGATTAATCAGTTTCAATATACCAACGTTCATCAAGTACCGAAGTTGGTAAAGGTTACTATTAACCGAGGTTTGGGTGAAGCAGCTCAAAATGCGAAGTCGTTGGAAGCATCCATCAACGAAATTGCGCTCGTCACCGGTCAAAAACCAGTGGTAACGCGGGCGAAAAAGGCGATCGCTGGCTTTAAGATTCGTCAAGGTATGCCTGTGGGCATCATGGTTACTCTCAGAGCCGAACGGATGTATGCCTTTTTCGATCGGCTGGTTAGCCTATCACTGCCTAGAATTCGAGATTTTCGTGGCGTTAGCCCTAAAAGCTTTGACGGACGGGGTAACTATACTCTGGGTGTGAGAGAACAGCTAATTTTTCCAGAAGTCGAATACGACAGCGTTGATCAAGTGCGTGGGATGGATATTTCCATCATCACCACAGCAAAAAACGACGAAGAGGGTCGCGCCTTACTTAAAGAATTAGGAATGCCCTTTCGCGATCAGTAAGTTCATCTATAGAGGGAACGATGGCGGCTAACGACACAATTGCAGATATGCTGACGCGCATCCGCAATGCCAACCTGGCGCGGCATCAAACTACACAAGTGCCAGCTACAAAAATGACCCGCAGCATTGCCAAAGTGCTACGGGAGGAAGGCTTTATTGCTGAAATCGAAGAAGCAGAAGAAGGGGTAAAACACAACCTAGTGATTTCCCTGAAATATAAAGGTAAGAATCGTCAGCCTCTAATCACCGCCTTAAAGCGAGTGAGTAAGCCAGGCTTGCGTGTTTACTCCAATAGAAAAGAATTACCAAGAGTACTAGGCGGTATTGGCATTGCCATTATTTCTACATCCAGTGGGATTATGACTGACCGCGAAGCGCGTCGTCAGAACTTGGGTGGCGAAGTGCTTTGTTACGTTTGGTAGTCATTGGTCATTTGTCATTTGTCATTAGTGAAAGACAAAGGACAAATAACAAAGGACAAATAACAAAGGACAAAAAGTAATGTCTCGTATTGGTAAACGTCCAATTACTATTCCCGCCAAAGTTCAAGTGGCGATCGATGGTACGAATATTGTCGTGAAAGGGCCGAAAGGAGAACTTTCTCGCACTCTCAGAGATAATGTCTCACTCTCTCAAGAGGGTGAAATATTACACGTAAATCGTCGGGATGAAACTCGGACATCGAAGCAACTCCACGGCTTGAGCCGCACTTTAGTTGCCAACATGGTCGAGGGAGTTTCCCAAGGTTTTCAGCGCCGTTTAGAAATTCAAGGTGTTGGTTACAGGGCACAACTTCAAGGGCGTAACCTAGTTTTAAACATGGGTTACAGCCATCAGGTGCAAATTGAACCACCAGAAGGAATTCAGTTTGCAGTCGAAGGTACCACTAACGTGATTGTCAGCGGCTACGACAAAGAAATCGTAGGCAACACAGCCGCAAAAATTCGCGCCGTTCGTCCACCTGAACCTTACAAAGGTAAAGGCATTCGCTATGCAGGTGAAGTGGTAAGACGTAAGGCTGGTAAGACTGGTAAGGGTGGTAAGAAGTAGAAATGAAACTTACTCGTAGAGAATCAAAAAACCGTCGTCATCGACGCGTTCGTGGCAAAGTTGTTGGCTCCCCAGAACGTCCGCGTTTAGCGGTATTCCGTTCTAATGAGCATATTTATGCCCAGGTAATTGATGATAGTCAGCATCAAACCATAGTGGCAGCATCGACTTTAGAACCAGATTTGAAATCTAGTTTAGCGTCAGGTGCAAACCGCGACGCATCGGTGCAAGTTGGTAAGTTGATCGCAGTGCGATCGCTAGAAAAAGGCATCACCAAAGTAGTCTTTGATCGCGGTGGTAACTTATATCATGGTCGTGTGAAAGCACTAGCTGATGCAGCACGCGAAGCTGGTTTAGATTTCTAAAGTCATTGGTCATTGGTCATTAGTCATTGGACAAATGACAAAAGACAAATGACAAATGACAAAAGACAAATGACGTTCACCAGAGCATAAATTATGGCAACAGAGCGTAAAAGTAGAACAAAGCGTGCCAAAAAAGAAGAAACTACTTGGCAAGAGCGGGTTATCCAAATCCGCCGCGTGAGCAAGGTCGTCAAAGGTGGTAAAAAACTCAGCTTCCGAGCGATCGTTGTTGTAGGTAACGAACGCGGTCAAGTCGGTGTAGGAGTAGGCAAAGCCTCAGATGTAATTGGTGCTGTCAAGAAAGGCGTAGCCGACGGCAAAAAACACCTCATTGATATCCCAATCACTAAATCCAACTCCATCCCCCATCCCATTGATGGTGTCGGTGGCGGTGCGAAGGTGATGATGCGCCCAGCCTCACCTGGTACTGGGGTAATTGCTGGTGGTGCTGTGCGGACTGTGCTGGAATTGGCAGGAGTTCGTAACGTCTTAGCCAAGCAACTTGGCTCTAACAATCCGCTCAATAATGCTAGAGCCGCAGTCAATGCCTTATCTACACTGCGGACTCTTTCTGAAGTCGCCGAAGATCGCGGTATTCCTATTGAAAATCTCTACATCTAACTAGTCATTTGTCCTTAGTCAGTAGTCCTTTGTTCTGAACAAATGACAAACTACAAATGACAAATGACAAATGACAAATGAGAAACGACAACTTGGTAACTTATGAGACTCCATGATGTTAAGCCCCAAAAAGGCTCAAAGAAACGCAAGAAGCGTGTAGGCAGAGGTATTTCTGCTGGTCAAGGTGCCAGTGCTGGTCTAGGTATGCGTGGTCAAAAGTCTCGCTCTGGTAGCGGGACTCGACCAGGTTTTGAAGGTGGTCAACAGCCATTGTACCGCCGCTTACCTAAGCTGAAGGGCTTTCCGATTGTTAATCAGAAGATTTACACTACGATTAATGTAGAGAAGCTAGCCTCACTTCCTGCTAATACGGAAGTAACTTTGACCTCCTTGAAAGCCGCAGGTATCCTGACTGCTGTGAAGGGGCCATTGAAAATTTTAGGTAACGGGGAATTGAGCACTCCGCTCAAGGTACAAGCGGCAGCTTTCACAGGTACAGCTCGTAGCAAAATTGAGGCAGCTGGTGGTAGTTGTGAAGTCTTATGAGTGAGCCGGAACAGCGCACTTAAATGGAAGCCAACTCGCTGTCAGCGCCTGGTTCACAATAAAGGTAGCACTCTATGATCAGTCGAGATAAAGCCCCAACGGCTCAAGAAACTTTTATGCAGATGGCACAAGCAGCCGGTCTCAGAGGTAGGCTGCTTGTCACTGTCGGTATTTTAATTTTGGTTCGCCTGGGCATCTTCTTGCCCGTACCAGGGATCGATAGACCGAGATTTGCCGAAGCCATATCGGGCAATAATTCCATATTCGGCTTATTGGATATATTTTCCGGGCGAGGACTTTCGACTTTGGGAGTCTTTGCTTTAGGGATTTTGCCCTTCATTAATGCGTCTATTATCATCCAATTGCTCACCGCAGCGATTCCATCTTTAGAAAATTTACAGAAAAATGAAGGCGAAGCAGGTCGGCGAAAAATATCGCAAATTACCCGCTATGTAACTGTAGTTTGGGCGATTCTTCAAAGTACAGCTTTTTCGGCATTATTCCTCCAGCAATTTGCCTTAAAGCCAGGGCCCATCTTCGTAGCTGAAACTGCGATCGCTCTGACTGCTGGTTCGATGTTCGTAATGTGGGCATCAGAACTGATTACAGAACGTGGCATTGGTAATGGAGCATCATTGTTGATTTTTGTCAACATTGTCGCGTCATTACCAAAAGCTTTGGGTGATACCATCGACTTGGTGCAAGTAGGCGGTCGGGAAACAGTGGGTCGTGTAATAGTGCTGCTCTTAGTTTTCCTAGCGACAATTGTTGGTATTGTGATTGTGCAAGAAGGAATGCGCCGCATCCCAATTATTTCGGCTCGTCGCCAAGTCGGTCGGAGAGTTTTGGCAGAGCAGCGTAGCTATCTGCCGCTGCGGTTAAATCAAGGCGGCGTGATGCCAATTATTTTTGCTGCTGCCATCCTCAGCTTGCCATTGCTAATAGCCAATTTTGCTAAAAATGTCGAATTGGCAAATATAGTTAACACTTATTTGAGTCCTGGCGGTTCTAGCTCCTGGGTCTATGCCTTGGTCTACATGATTTCGATCGTTTTCTTCAGCTACTTCTATTCTTCGTTGATTCTCAACCCAGTAGATGTGGCGCAGAACTTGAAGAAAATGGGTTCTAGTATTCCTGGCATTCGTCCCGGCAAGGCAACTAGCGAGTATATCGAACGCGTATCCAACCGACTCACTTTTTTGGGTGCAATATTTTTGGGCTTCGTTGCTATTATCCCCACCGCCGTGGAAAGCGCTTTGAATGTGAAAACTTTCCAGGGAATAGGTGCTACCTCTTTGTTAATTTTAGTTGGTGTGGCAATTGAGACAGCCAAACAAGTCCAAACTTATGTCATCTCTCAGCGCTATGAAGGAATGGTGAAATAATAGTGACGCGACTAATCTTCTTGGGGCCACCCGGAGCGGGTAAAGGAACACAAGCTCAAACTTTGGCTGAACACTTGAATATTCCCCATATTTCTACTGGTGAAATATTGAGACAAGCCATGAAAGAGCAGACTCCTTTGGGAATCAAGGCTCAAAGTTATGTCGATAGCGGTGAGTTAGTGCCCGATCAGCTAGTGGAGGACTTGGTACAGGAACGCCTCAGTCAAACAGATGCCAAAAATGGTTGGATTCTTGATGGTTTTCCCCGGAAAGTGACCCAAGCAGCTTTTCTGGAGAAGTTACTCGAAGAAATAGATCAAAGTGGCGAAAGGGTAGTCAATCTAGATGCACCAGATGAAGTTGTGATCGCACGTTTGCTAGCTAGAGGACGAAAAGATGATACCGAAGAGGTGATTCGTCGTCGTTTAGAAGTGTACCGCGCTGAAACTGCACCTTTAATTGATTATTACGGCGATCGCAAAAAACTCCTAACAGTCAATGGCAATCAGTCCCAAGAAGATGTCACTGGTGAACTACAAAAAGTAATCGCTTCCTGAAAGGGGAGTAGGGAGTGGGAAGTAGGGAATTCACCACTTATCACTTACTATTCCTCAGTACAGACGCGATTAATCGCGTCTCTCACCACTCCCCCTACCAAGAAAAAGATCAATTTTAGCTAAGATATATTAATAAACTGTTGATATATTTCTTAAAGTGTGTTCTCTTGCAGATAAAGTGCTGCAACTAAACACGAAATTGTTGAGTTGAGGAAAAAACAAATTGTCTAAGCAAGATTTGATTGAAATGGAAGGCACGGTTACAGAGTCCCTGCCCAATGCGATGTTTCGCGTTGACTTGGACAATGGCTTTAACGTGCTAGCTCACATTTCCGGCAAGATTCGCCGAAATTATATCAAGATTTTGCCCGGCGATCGCGTCAAGGTAGAGCTAACTCCTTACGACTTGAGCAAAGGCAGAATTACCTATCGACTACGAAAGAAGTAAGTATATGTAGAGAATTTTACCATAAAACCATTTTTTTGGCTGTTTACTAGTCATTTAACTGGATTAATTTCCCTAGAAATGCTATAATTTTATATTTGGAGTCAAAAAATAAAAGGCATGAAAGTTAGAGCCTCAGTCAAGAAAATTTGTGAAAAGTGCAACGTGATCAAACGTCGTGGTCGCGTCATGGTGATCTGCGTGAACCCCAAGCACAAGCAACGTCAAGGATAACGCTCTTACCAACAGAGTGAGTTGTAACACGCATATCATCATTAAAACGAAAAGACGCGATTAATCACGTTTTTCCAACCAACAGTAATTGCGAGAACAATAGGGAGAGTTCATTGTGGCACGTATTGCCGGAGTAGACCTTCCACGCGATAAGCGCGTCGAGATCGGTCTAACTTACATCTACGGAATTGGTTTATCACGTTCTCAAGAAATTATAGCGGCTACTGGTGTGAACCCAGACACCCGCGTTAAGGACTTAAGTGATGCCGATGTGACAGCCCTACGAGGGGAAATAGAAAGCAACTATCAAGTTGAAGGCGACTTGCGGCGCTTGGAGTCTTTGAACATCAAGCGCTTAGTTGACATTGGTACCTACAGAGGTCGTCGTCATCGCATGGGCTTACCAGTCAGAGGCCAAAGAACTCGCACCAATGCCAGAACCCGTCGAGGCAGAAGGCAGACAGTGGCTGGGAAGAAGAAGGCTCCAGGGAAATAATTTTGCAACGCTTGCTAATCCAAGCAAGTTTTACCTTAAATCAACTAAACAAGTATGGCGAGACAACCAACTAAAAAAACCGGGAGCAAGAAGCAGAAACGGAATGTACCCAGTGGGATGGCCTACATCCAGTCTACTTTCAACAATAGCATTGTCACCATTACCGATCAAAATGGAGATGTAATCTCCTGGGCTAGTGCTGGTTCTAGCGGTTTTAAGGGAGCAAAAAAGGGAACTCCCTTTGCAGCACAAACCGCAGCTGAAAGTGCAGCCCGTCGAGCTATCGATCAAGGAATGCGCCAAATTGAAGTAATGGTTAGTGGGCCAGGAGCAGGTAGAGAAACCGCTATCCGGGCACTTCAAGGAGCAGGACTGGAAATTACACTGATTCGGGATATTACCCCGATTCCTCACAATGGTTGTCGTCCACCCAAGCGCCGTCGAGTTTAAATACCAAAACTTGGGCAGTGAGGACGAAAAATTACAGCCAGCAATGACCGCTTGAGCGTCTAACGTTCAAACTGTCATTGAGTTAAAGCTTGGGCGACCGAAGCGTGTCAGATTTTCCCACAGGGAAAGCTGTTAAGCTTCGGGCTACCCAAAATATTATTAGCGCCTGCAAGCTCAATAGAAGTGTCAAACTATACCGTAATTTTATACTAATAGTTTGATATACCTATAATCTACAGGACATAAATTCAATTCGGGAGGCAATTGATTTGTCTGCTAGCAGCACCTTAGAAAAAGGGAGGCTCATCCGTGGCGCAGTTTCAGATTGAATGTGTAGAGTCTAATACTGAAGAAAGTCGGAACCATTACAGTAAATTTGTTCTGGAACCTCTAGATCGTGGTCAAGGAACAACGGTTGGCAACGCACTGCGGCGAGTTTTACTGTCGAACCTAGAAGGTACAGCAGTTACAGCAGTGCGGATTGCAGGCGTTTCACACGAGTTTGCCACAGTTCCAGGCGTGCGGGAAGATGTACTGGAAATCCTCATGAAAATGAAGGAAGTTATCCTGAAAAACTATTCTTCGCAGCCTCAGATTGGTAGATTACTCGTGAGCGGCCCCGCAACAATCACTGCGGCACATTTTGATTTGCCTAGTGAAGTAGAAGTCATCGATCCGACCCAGTATGTAGCCACCATCGCTGAGGGTGGAAAGCTGGAAATGGAATTTCGGATCGAGAAAGGCAAAGGCTATCGCACCGTAGAGCGAGGACGTGAGGAAGCCACATCGTTGGACTTTCTCCAAATCGACTCAATATTTATGCCAGTGCGAAAAGTCAATTATAGTGTTGAAGAATCTCGTGGGGAAGACTTGATTCCAAAAGACCGACTATTGTTGGAAGTTTGGACAAATGGCAGTATTTCCCCTCAAGAAGCACTATCTTCTGCCGCTGCGATCTTGGTAGATTTATTCAACCCGTTGAAAGATATCTCCCTGGAACCAACAGACACAGGTTCAGATATTCCAGACGATCCAACTGCCCAGATACCCATCGAAGAGTTGCAACTTTCCGTGCGGGCATATAACTGTCTCAAACGGGCACAAGTTAACTCTGTGGCAGATTTGTTGGATTATACCCAAGAAGACCTCTTAGAAATTAAGAACTTTGGGCAGAAGTCAGCAGAAGAAGTCGTGGAAGCTTTGCAGCGACGCTTGGGCATCACCCTGCCAATGGAAAGAGGCTCTAAACACCCTTAAGAAAAACCGTTCATAACTCATAGTGCATAATTATGCGTCACCGTTGTCGCGTCAAAAAACTCAGTAAACCAGCCGATCAACGCCGTGCTTTACTGCGATCGCTCGCCACCGAGCTGATCCGTCATGGTAAGATCACCACCACTTTAATTAGAGCGAAAGTTCTACGAAGTGAAGTGGAAAAAATGATTACCCTAGCCAAAAATGGCTCCTTATCAGCACGCCGCGAAGCCCTTGGCTATATCTTCGACAAACAACTGGTTCACGCTCTATTTGAGCAAGCTCCTACTCGATATGGCGATCGCCAGGGCGGTTATACCCGCATCCTGCGTACCGTACCGCGTCGGGGTGATAATGCAAAAATGGCAATAATTGAATTGGTTTAAGTCATTAGTCATTAGTCTTTGGTCATTAGTCATTAGTGAATAACAAAGGACAAATGATAAAAGACAAATGACAAAAGGACAAAATCTGTATGTTAGAAAGCCACCAGCCTACACAAACTCATCGAGTAGCCTTGGTAATCCAATACCTGGGCACTCATTTTCATGGCTGGCAACGGCAAAAAAAACAACGGACTGTCCAAGAAGAGATAGAAAGAGCGATCGCTACTATTCTTGGGTATCATGTGACACTACACGGTGCTGGGCGAACCGATTCTGGAGTTCACGCTGCTGCTCAAGTAGCCCATTTTGAAGCAACAGGTTTAATTCCGCCTCACAAGTGGGCAACAATCCTCAACAGCTATCTGCCGCCAGATATATTAATCAGGGCTTCAGCTAGTGTAGATAACCGTTGGCACGCTCGCTTTAGTGCTGCCTATCGACGATATCGCTACACGATATACACTGAAGATCGGCTTAACTTGTTTGTAAGACCCTTCAGTTGGCATTATTATTATGCACCCCTGGATGAATCCTTAATCCAAGCTGCCCTGAAACCTCTCTTGGGAAAGCATCACTTAGCTGCTTTTCACCGTGCAGGCTCAAAGCGATCGCATTCCTGGGTAGAGGTGCAAGCAGCAGAGTGTCGTCGCAGTGGGCCATTTATCCATATTGAAATACAGGCAGATGGATTTTTGTATGGCATGGTACGGCTGTTGGTAGGGATGTTGGTACAGGTAGGTTCTGGACAACGGACACTTTCTAGCTTCACCGAACTCTGGAAAGAAGAACGTCGGGAAGAAGTGAAACACGCCGCCCCGCCCCAAGGCTTGTGCTTGTTGCGAGTTGGCTATCCAGATTTTCCCTTTCCAAAAGAGATTTGGTACGACACCTTGCCAAAGTTCGTCACTAGTCAAGAGTCATTAGTCATTGGTCAGTAGAGAGGCGATTAATCGCGTCTGTATAATCGTCATTAGTGAATAACAAAGGACAACTGACAAATGACAAAAGACAAATGACTAATGACAAATTAAAAATGACAAAGGACAAAGGACAAATAACAAATGACAACAGTTAAAACATACCTTCCTTCTCAAGCATCCCTTGAGCGTGAGTGGTACATAGTAGATGCCACCGATAAACGCCTCGGTCGCCTCGCCAGTGAAATCGCCCAGGTTTTAAGAGGCAAAAAGAAACCCGAATACACACCCCATCTAGATACGGGTGACTTCGTAATCGTTATCAATGCCGAGAAAATCGCAGTCACAGGTAAAAAGCGTACTCAAAAGCTTTACCGTCGCCATTCTGGTCGTCCCGGTGGAATGAAAACGGAAACTTTCGCTAAACTGCAACAGCGCATACCAGAGCGGATTTTAGAACAGGCTGTTAAAGGTATGCTACCTAAAAATAGCCTGGGTAAGCAGTTGTTCACCAAGCTGAAAGTCTACGCTGGGCCTACGCATCCCCATGATGCTCAAAAACCTAAAGAACTAAAAGTTAGTACAATTCCTGGAGAAGAAAATTAATGGTAGTAGCAGATGCTAATAGCGGTCGCGCCGTATACTGGGGTACTGGCCGTCGTAAGAATGCAGTAGCACGGGTACGCTTGGTTCCGGGCACTGGTCAACTGACTGTCAACGGTAAAGATGGAAACTTGTATTTCCAATTTAACCCCAACTACCTGGGAGTGATCAAAGCACCCCTGGAAACTCTGGGATTAGAAAACGAATATGACATTTTGGTAAAAGCAGAAGGCGGCGGCTTGACCGGACAGGCTGATTCTGTTCGCTTGGGAGTTGCCCGTGCTTTGTGCCAACTCGACCCAGACAACCGCCCACCTTTGAAAACCGAAGGTTACTTGACTCGTGATCCGAGAGCAAAAGAGCGGAAGAAATATGGTTTACATAAAGCTCGGAAAGCGCCTCAGTATTCTAAGCGTTAGGGCATTGGGCATGGGGCATTGGGCATGGGGCATTAATTAATAGTTATTCTTCCCCTGCTCCCCACTCCCTAGCTTCAATTGAACGCTGAAAGTTATAATTTATATAGATTCATCACAAAAAGAACAATGGCTAAAGCTGATATTCACCCCAAGTGGTATCCAGATGCTAAAGTTTACTGTAACGGTCAAGTTGTTATGACCATTGGCTCTACTAAGCCAGAATTGCACGTAGATGTTTGGTCTGGAAATCACCCATTTTACACTGGCACTCAGAAGATTATTGACACTGAGGGTCGAGTAGAGCGCTTCCTCCGCAAGTACGGCATGAGCAGCACTCAAACATCTGGCGAGGAACAAGACAAAAAGTAGCGAGTTGGCTCTGCTGTTAACGACGGCCCTGCATTAGCTGGGTCGATTTTCATTTATATGCTCGAGCCAATCTGTTATTTTTTTAAGGAGCGATCGCACTCGTCATGGCTGAATCATACTTACTGGACAAACTAAAATCCGTTGAACAAACCTTTAATGAATTAACACGTCGTCTTGGCGACCCCGATACCGCTAGCAATCCTGATGAGTATCAAGAAATTGCTAAGTCTCGTTCTTCTTTGGAAGAGGTAGTTGATACCTATGAAATTTGGAAAACAGCCCAAGAAGACTTGATAGGAGCGCGTCAGGTTCACAAAGAATCTGCGAGTGACCCTGAGTTGCAAGAAATGGCAACTCTGGAAGTAAAGGAACTTGAGGCAAAAATAGAATATTTAGAGACTCGCTTGAAAGTCTTGCTGCTACCACGCGACCCCAATGATGAAAAGAATATCATGTTGGAAATTCGCGCTGGCACTGGTGGCGATGAAGCAAGTATTTGGGCTGGCGATTTGATGCAGATGTACACCCGCTATGCCCAGACTCAAGGTTGGAAAGTTTCTCTAGTGAGCGAATCTCGAGGAGAAATGGGTGGCTGGAAAGAGGTCATTCTCGAAATTAAAGGTAATGACGTTTACAGCCAGTTAAAGTTTGAAGCTGGAGTGCATCGTGTGCAGCGCGTGCCGGCAACTGAATCTGGGGGACGGGTTCATACTTCCACAGCTACCGTGGCGATTATGCCAGAGGTGGATGAAGTGGAAATTCACATTGACCCGAAAGATATTGAAATGACTACAGCTCGTTCTGGCGGTGCTGGTGGGCAAAACGTCAACAAGGTGGAAACAGCCGCCGATTTGATGCACAAACCGACAGGGATTCGGATTTTCTGTACAGAAGAACGCAGCCAGTTGCAGAACAAAGAACGGGCGATGCAAATTCTGCGGGCGAAGTTGTATGAGATCAAGTTACGCGAACAACAAGAGGTTGTAACTTCCATGCGGCGATCGCAGGTTGGTACAGGATCGCGATCGGAAAAAATTCGCACCTATAATTATAAAGATAACCGGGCTACCGATCACCGCTTAGGTCAGAATTATTCCCTTAACCCTGTTTTGGAAGGTGATTTAGAGACGCTTATCCAATCTTGTATATCTCTAGACCAACAGGAACGTCTCGCGGAGTTAGCGACTTCTGCCGCTAACTAATTTTTGCTGTTAAATATCCCAATACGCTTGGGTTATGGGTTATTGGTCTTTGAAGACGCGATAAATCGCGTCTCTACATGAGGGTTTTGTTGCTCATTCTGAACTTGTAAAACCACTTGTTGTACTGTTGCTTTTAACACACACAGGTGGTTTTCTAATATCGTGTGGAGTGCATCTTCCATTACAATGGGATAATGGTAATAGGCAAATTCGTACTTCATTACGTAATTTAGCTTCGCCCATTCTTTCAAGGTTTGACAGGTATAAATTAGCTTTTCAGCTTCTTCTTGCCAACGCGCAAAAATCCGGTAGCTAAAAAAGCTGCTGCACATATTGCCTTTTGCATCCCAGTAGGAAATACACACTTGATGCTTCAGAAGGTGGATTTTTTTGATTTGCTTAACATCGTAGCCTTTAACTTTTAAAGCTTCTTTGGTTTCTGCCTCAGAAATGTTCCACTGTTCTGGTTTAATATTATTAGTGGCTATAAGATTTTTACCTTTGCGGCGATATTGGTTTATTTTGCGTGGCTTGCGAAACATGATGCACCTTCGATATTATTTCTTCGCAGCAAAGTCTAGCTACTAGCACAAGCGCTGTAGCAAACTAAGTTTTTTGGGTTGATTAAAGATAGATGGGTTAGTCTACTAGCTTGATGCCTGTAGTTGCCGATTTACAACCAGAGATATAGTTTAGTACTAAAACACAAGGCTGTCAATATAAAAGTAAACTTGTAATATTGAAAGTAAACTTGTAAACACAGTTGGCTAGCTATACAAGCAGTGAACATCGAAAGCAAACAAAAACTGATTGAAATTATTAAACTAGCTCGCGGTTCAATGAGTCAGCGATCGTTTGGTAAGCTTTTGGGAGTATCTGCTACTGCTGTTCAGATGTGGGAAAAAGGTGTGAAAGTGCCAGATACGGAAAATTTGGCTCAAATCGCATCGAAAGCAGGCTACACAATGGAAGAGTTAATCAGCTGCATAGATGGTAAGCCAATTCCAGAAACCTCAGATTTGAGTTTGATTCTGAGACAAATCCAGCACATGCCTCTGGCACAAGTGGCTCAAATTGTCCAAGCTGCGGCAGATAGATTGGCGGCTGTGGCTGAAGCATCTGGGGATGAGGCAAAAGCAAGTTGAAATCATTAAATTAGCTGACTTTTCACGTGATGTAAGAAAGCCCATAAAAAACCTAACCCCCTAACCCCCTTCCCGACGCGGGAAGGGGGAAAATTCAAAGT
>JAHCSU010000240.1 GCA_023522315.1 Nostoc sp. CCCryo 231-06 | reverse complement strand
GAGAAGGGGAGCCGCAAAGTTGTCCCTCTCCCAAGTAGGGAGAGGGATTTAGGGTAAGGGCAAAAACTACGGTTCTCAACATAGATGAGGTTTAGCAGGAGAAGACTTTCTCATCTGCTGCCTCATTTTAATTATGTTTTTACACATTTGGGATGCTCGTGACGTTATAAATTATTTTGACTAAGTTTCAAAAGATTAATTTGGCTTACCTGTAATCGTGAATGCTCCCCAGTAGTAAGGATGATTATAAAGATTTTTATCTGATGCCATTTTACTATTTCTATATAGTTGCGTCGCTAAATAAGTTTGAATTCGTAATTCTTCAGGATGCAGATTATTCAAGACATCTTCATACCATCTTGTCAATTCTCCAGCAGTTAGTTCTTTCAACCATCGGGTTGCTTCAGCTAAGGCAGTAACTGCTGATTTATTGGGCTGCAATCGTCGGTAAAACTCTATCATTACCAAGGCACTAGCTGAAGATTCTACACTCCAGAGAGTACTCACTACATGAGGAACGCCCTGACTCACAAAACCAGTCACTAAACTCACATATTCGCTGCTGATAGTGTGGTTGCTAGTACTTAAATTTTCACAAGCAGATAGAGTAATAAGATTGTAACTTCCTAGATTTTGTTGGCAGATTTCATCTAGAGTAAGTTGGTCTTCACCTGCTAATGCTAATACTGACTTTTTGGGTTCAATTAAATTATTAGTCACATGACCAGTAAAATGAAAGATGTTATAATTATCAAATAAGGCGTTTTCAACAATATTTTTTGTAGCTTCTGACCCCTGAATTCGTTGGATATTATTGAACATCTGGCTAACAACTTCAGACTCAAGTTTGGCAAATTTCATTGTGGGATAACCTGTATTGTCAGGATGTTCAACACTGAGCAATAATTGATTTTGCCACTGCCAGATATCTTCAGTTCTTATTGATAAACCTATTTGGGCACTAGGGAGATAGGTAACGGTGAAATTTGACTCCACATTCGGTAACTCTTCCGGCGATGGGGAAGAAAGATGGAAAAGGGTATGAATAGGCAATATGTACAAATCACGGTGAGGAATTAAAACCAGTTGGGTAATGCCTTCAAGTTCCTGTGCAATTGTAGAAATATTCAGAATTTCATACAGTTGCAACAGCTTTTGTTCCATATCAACTCGCCAAGAATGCTGGCTTTTACTTTCTTTGTCTTGGGCCGTGCTGCGATATTCTAGGTATTGTTGATGCCAATCTTCTAGCCAACTTTCAAATTCAATTAGGCGTTGTACTGCTTCGGGTAGAGGTAATTCATTGAGACGAATAGCGTCTTCTCCTAGAGGTATTGCCCCAGTATCTTGCATGGGTGTAAATAGGAGGATGGGTGATGGCGCTTGGTCTTTGAGAATAAATGTGTGTAGGGCGACTGGACTAATATGCCAGTAAATAATTGCTGTTGTGGGATTGAATAGTTGTTGAATTGCGCCATAATGAGGAGAGTAAATATTATCATTCCAGCCAGAAAGCAGCCAGTTTAAACAAGCATTTTTACCTTGTTCGGCAATTTCCCAGGCTTCAACTAAATCACCAGATTCTACGGCTAAATCAACTGCCAATTGGTCAAAGCCTGCAAATTTTAGAGCTAACTGTTTTTTACTTTCGTCTGAGCGAGTTTCTTCACTGAGTAATTGTTGCAATAAATCTGTACCGCGTTGCAGCAATTCTTGAACTTGTGTTGTTTGCCCCAAACCCATCAGCACTTTGCTTAGAGATTGCAAAACCTCTAGATGCAACTGGGGAAAATATTCTAGTGTGAGGGTTAACAGGGACTGATGGTACTCAGATGCAGCTTTGCGCCAATAATCGCGGGGATTAGTATTTTTTTTGCCTTGGTCGTAGTAAGTATTAGCGATCGCAAAATGCAATCTACCCCAACCTTCTGGGTGGGTATCTGTCCGCAGATGCTTTAACCCTTCCTCATAGCTGGCTAGTTTTCCTTCGTAGCCGCCCTGTCGTAAGGCGGGATTTATGGCTGTTATACTACTCGACATCAGCAATGCCTCAGCATTGACTAAATTACCGATCGCAGTTCCCCGACCAATCCAAGCTTCCCAATAATCTTGTTTAATTTGCAAAGCCTTGTCATAACAGGCGATCGCTTCAACAAATTGTTCTAAATAAAACAGTGCTACTGCCTGATTATACCAAGCTAAGTGGAAGTCGGGTTTAATGGCGATCGTTTGTTGATAGGAGGCGATCGCTTCTTGTCTACGTCCTAAGTTGTCTAACGCTATACCGCGGTTGTACCAAGCTAAGTAAAAGTCGGATTGAACTGACAATGCTTTATCCCAGGAGGCGATCGCTTCTGACCATCTTCCCAAATTAAACAGCACTACACCCCGATCTATCCAAACTTCGTGATACTCTGGGTTAATTTCTAGCGCTTTGTCATAAGATATAATCGCTTCTGCAAATTGTTCGCCTACAGCTAGGGCTATGCCACGGTGATACCAGTTTTCTTGATCTTCTGGTTCCAAATGTAGCGCTTGGTCATAACTAGAAATAGCTTCTGGTAGCCAACCTAATTTTAGCAGTGCCAAACCCTTGCTAGACCAAGCTTCTTGGTAGTCTGGCTTGATTTCTATGGCTTTGTCAAAAGAAGCGATCGCTTCTTCAAAATATCCTAATTCTCCGAGAGTTCCACCCCGGTTGTACCAAGCTTTGTAGAAGTCGGGTTTCAGTTGTATGGCGGTTTCGTAAGATGCGATCGCTTCATCAAAACGTTCTAAATGGAACAGCGTCAAGCCTCGGTTAAACCAATATTCTGAGAATTCTGGTTGAAGTGCGATGGCTTGGTCATAAGATGCGATCGCGCCTAACAAATCACCTGTTTTCGCTTGGCTTAGACCTTGGTAAAACCACCCTTGAGCCTGAGTAACAGGATCATCGCTATGTCGCTCAATTATACCAGGGGAATTGCTGCTTTGAACTGCCAAATTAGAAGCAAGTTGCTGGACTAAATTGGTACTTTGATCCAATCTCACCCACAACTCATCTAATGTATTAGCCACATTTGGCTCTAAATTTGTTAAAGAGTTATCCCAAGTTTCCACTGAGGGAGAAGTTGTTAATTCAGTTCTTTGTCTAGTAGAAAGGAGATTTGCTCCTGTTGTACTTTGAACAACTTCTTCATGATCATCGAACCTCAGTTGGGCTAATGAGGTGATTGAATCTTCCGCTGCGGGGAGAGGGAAATTTTCGGGTATTGTGGTTTGGGCATCTTCCCTTTCATACTCCAATACCAGTTCCTCTAAATTCTCGGTGAATGTTTGCTCAAAGGAGGCATTTTCAGGCGCTGACGTTATTGGTTCAACATCTGGCACATCATATTCCCATAACTGCTCACCTAAGCTGCGAATTAACTCTTGCCCAGGCGAAGTTGGGATAATTTCTTCATCGGTTGTGATTTCTACCACATCAGGTTCATCATACTCCCATAACTGCTCGCCTAAATTGCGGATCAGTTCTTGCCCAGGAGTACTTTCTATTACATCAGCTTCATCATACTCCCATAACTGTTCGCCTAAATTGCGGATTAGTTCTTCCCCAGGAGTGATTTCTAAATCCTCTATTTGTGTGGATAAGTTTTGCATCAGCCGGATGCCAATGTCATAAGCAACATCTCCAATTCTGCCAACACCAAGTTCCCCCAATTGCACCATCTTTGTTGCTAAAAGAGGATTCGGTGCCGGTGAAGCTAGCAAGCTTTCGCCAAACATCACCAACCAATCTACCCAGCGTTCAGCCGGAATGCGATTTTCTACCCGTTGCAGATACCTCAATGCCCACTGTCGTCCTCGTGCTTGATGCACGCCTTCTAACAATTGGATAAACAATTGTTCCAGATCCGCATTGGTTAGTTCTGGTAGCATCTCCACCAGATTGTGTCCTCTCGCACCTTTGAGAGAACTAGCCTGCTTACTTTCAATGAGGCGCTTTAAAAACCTTCTAAGCGACTGCGATATCCGCCTGAGCATCTGCCACACTATTGGATTTTGTTTTTCTAGATTGTAGCCATCGTTGTGTTAAAAAAATCATCAATTACGTAAAAATCCATTAGATCGGGACAGGGCTTCCGTCGCACGTTAGCAAAAAATATACAAAACTTCAAGAGTAGAGCATTACAACGTTACAATTCTCAGATTCGACTCTTAACTTTGCGAAGTCGTTAATTTTCTGTTTGCTCTGTAGTCGATTGACCGGCAGGATATAATTGATTGATCAATGCCTGGACAAGCAGTTCTGGATCATCTGTCTCAACGGCAAGCTGTTGAGCAATCTGCTGGCGTAAGTTTTCATCCTCCTGCAACATCACAAACAACTCTTCTATGGTGACAGTTTGGTATTCTCCCTCCGGGGGGTTCTCTGGCGCATCTACCGACTCGGATATGGGGGCGATTGGCTCAGATGGTATCGTGCTAACAGCATCTGGCCCTTCATATTCCCAAATTGGTTCGCCTTGATTGCGTGTCAACAACTGCATCCCGATACTATAGGCAACATCTCCGATTTCTCCGATGCCCAACTCACCCAGTTGCACTAACCGTGCAGCTATTTCATTATTGGGTGTAGGTGATGCTAGCAATCTCTTGCCAAAGCGCCCTAACCACTCAACCCAGTCTTCAGTTGGGATGCGATGTTCAATATTATGCAGCCACTTTTGTGCCCATGCTTTCCCTCGTACTTGATGTACTCCTTGCAACAGTTCGGTGAAGAGAAATTCCAGATCCGTATCGCTTAAGGGTGGCGCTGGTTCTTTTTGCACATTCTCCCTAGATTTTGAGGCAGTCTGTTTTCCACCAAACAAGCTCTGAAAAAGCTTTTTGAGCCATTGAAATAGCCGCTTGAGCATCTGCTGCACCATCGAGTTTTGCTTATCCTAAGATTGTAGCGATCGCACTGGACTATGGGGCTAGTTCATTCATTAAAATTCTTTGGGCATTTGTCATTTGTCAAGAGTTAGAAATTCTTCCCCTGCTCCCCACACTCCCCACTCCCCTAGCTAGAACAAATGTACTAAATGATATGCTATAATTCCGATACTTTGATATTGAAATCATAGTAGAGGATAAGCTTTGGTTACTTGCTTTCCTGAGTGCCAAAATTCACGGCATTAGTTGAGTGCAAGAGCTATGGCAACATGGACAAACAAAGCAGGTACGAGAGTCTAAAATAATTGAATCCTAAACTCGACTCGGTGCTACTAATTACCTTTGAAAGGCATTGAAGTCTATATTTCTATGTCTTACGAACCCCTGCACCACAAATATCGCCCCAAGAGTTTTGCTGAACTAGTGGGCCAAGAGGCGATCGCTACCACCCTCACGAACGCGATCGGCACATCCAAAATCGCCCCCGCCTATTTATTCACTGGGCCTAGAGGTACGGGGAAAACTTCTAGTGCCCGGATTCTGGCTAAATCTCTTAATTGTCTCAAAAGTGACAAGCCCACTGCGGAACCCTGCGGCGTGTGTGATGTTTGTCAGGGGATCAGCAAGGGCTACGCCTTAGACGTAATTGAAATCGACGCCGCCAGTAATACTGGTGTTGATAATATCCGCGAGTTGATTGAAAAAGCCCAGTTTGCTCCTGTGCAGTGTCGCTACAAGGTTTATGTAATCGATGAATGCTTAACTGGAGATTCTCTGGTTTTGACTGATGAGGGATTTCAAAGAATTGATGATCCCAAAATTAAAGATAAGAAGGTTCTGAGCTACAACGACTTATTAAGTAAGTGGGAATTCAAGAAAGTTGTTAGGTGGTTAGATCAAGGGGAACGGCAAACCCTGGTTATCAAGACAACTAATCGAGAAATTAGATGTACGGGTAATCATTTAATTAGGACAGATCGGGGATGGCTACAAGCATTGGACGTAAAAGAAGGAGTGAAGATACTATCACCTGTGAATAGGGATCTGGAAAACCTCTCTCCAAACCTCTCCCCTTCTAGGGGAGAGGCTTTGAATTCTTCCTATTCCCTAGTAAGGAAGGGGGTTGGGGGGTTAGGTTTGGCCTTAGCTTTTTCAGATGAGGTGAAAAGTCAGGTTAATGTAGATGCGGCATCCTCATGGATTACAAGTTTCGAGACAGTCGAATCTGTTCACCTCGCTGGGGTTGAGCGAGTCTATGACATTGAAGTGGCAGATAATCATAACTTTGTGGCAAACGGGCTTTTGGTGCATAATTGCCACATGCTCAGTACCCAGGCATTCAACGCGCTACTAAAGACATTAGAAGAACCACCGAGACACGTAGTTTTTGTGTTGGCGACAACAGACCCCCAACGGGTGTTACCAACAATTATTTCGCGCTGTCAAAGGTTTGATTTTAGACGCATTCAGTTAGAGGCGATGGTGAAGCATTTAAGTGCGATCGCATCTAAAGAAAATATTCATATTTCACCCGACGCTGTAACCCTGGTAGGGCAACTTGCTCAGGGAGGGTTACGAGATGCCGAAAGTCTACTTGATCAATTGGGTTTATTAGCCGGTGAAGTGACACCCGATAGAGTCTGGGATTTAGTTGGGACAGTAAGCGAACAGGACTTGCTGGCGCTTTTAAATGCGATCGCTCAAGATAAACCCGAAGCAGTTCTAGACTGTACTCACTACATTCTAGATCGTGGTCGAGAACCCCTAACTCTTCTGCAAAATCTCGCCGCCTTCTACCGCGATTTACTCATTGCCAAAACTGCACCTAATCGCCACGATTTGGTTGCTTGTACTCAGCAAACCTGGACAGCGTTGGTTGAGTTTGCTCAATACTTCGATATGAGCGTGATTTTGGCAGGACAAAAACACTTGCGAGAAGCTGAAGTGCAAATTAAAAATACCACCCAGCCGCGTTTGTGGTTGGAAGTAACATTACTAGGATTGTTACCCAGTGCGACGAATATTCAGCCACAAGCCCCAAGTGTCACGCAGCGAGTTAATACACCTGCTGTATCTCCAAGCTATTCTCCAGCAGTTGCCCAAAATCATGCAGTCTCTTCTTTACCGGTAGCTGAACCGCAAAAAAATCATAATTCTGCAAACGATCATGTAGCGGCTGCCCCAAATCAGCCCGTCACTTCATCTCCCCCAGTTGAACGGCAAACAAATCACAATTCTGCTGCTAACTCAGTTTCACCACCAACTCCAGAACCTGTTGCTATTCCTGTGCCATCGGTGAATATTGAACCAGTAACTTCAGAAGTTGTTGAGGAAGCACAATATGACTTAACTCAGATTTGGCAACAAGTGCTTGCCAACCTCCAGCCAAAATCAAGGCAAGAAATGCTGCGTCAAATGAGCCAACTCATCGAGTTCGATGGTGTTGTGGCTCGAATTGCTATCAAACAGGCATGGTATGACAAAGGGAAATCTTATCTACCGATGATTACGGCAGCTTTCCAGCAGACTTTCCAGCGTGAAATCCAGATAAATATAGAAAAAGGAACTTCTTCAAACTCTACCTCAGCCAAAAAAAATTCTCCCCCAAAAGACTCTACTCGCCCTCAGCAACCACCAACTCCCAGTTACAACCAGCAAATTCCGTCTCCAGCACCAGCACCACAGGCAAGCAATCCACCACCAGCAACGACACCAGCACCACTAAAAACTGAGCCGACGGTAAGAAATGGAAATGGGGTAAATGGAAATGGGACAAATGGAAATGGGACAAATGGAAATGGGGGAAATAGAAATGGGATGCAAGCTTTGCCTCCACCGCCAAAACAAACACCCGCACCTGATTGGGAACCTGACGAAGTAGCGATCGCAGCTCAACGTCTAGCAGAATTTTTCAACGGACAAATTATTCGTTTTGCAGATGATTTCCCAGAATTATCCGATTCCATAACTACACCAGAATGGGTAGAGGAAGCAGACGTAGATGATGAATAAAAATTGGGCATTGGGCATTGGGTATTGGGCATTGGGTAGAGGGGAAAGACCCTGAGAAAGTTCTCCTCTGCCCTTCTACTCCTCTACTCCATCATCTCTTTATTTCCCATGCCCCATGCCCCATGCCCCATGCCCCATGCCCTATTCCCCATCCCCAGTATGCAAAGTTTTCACCCATTTTAAGCGCTTTGGTCTTACCGACATGCGGGCAGTAGTACTGCTCATGACGACTAACCAGTGCAACATATATAAACTGCCACGCAGGGTTTGCACCAGCATCAGAAAATATGTAGAAAGTGGGAATTTCGGATCTTGACGTATGCGCCTTAGACCTGTAAACATCCCTACCATCGACATAGAAATTGACAAGCCTGTGATGGGACTTAACATTGGCGGACGATGACGAGCGATCGCCATTAATAAATCTGGGACTGCTGCTGTGGGTAAGATATACATAATCAGCATAAAAATCAGCAAATCCCAGCTTTTGCGCCATCCCATGCGGTTTTTGAGAATTAAATCCCAATAATCCAAATAGCGTTGATAACCGCCTTCTGCCCAACGGTTGCGCTGATGCCAAAGTGCGATCGCACTTGTCACCCCTTCTTCTTGCACGGCTGGATGGAAAACACACTCAATATCCCATTTATCCAAATGTAAGCGGATTGTCAAATCCAAATCATCGGTAATGGTTTCTTCATTCCAGCCACCGCAGTTTTCCAAGGCTGAACGCCGGACAAATTGACCATTGCCGCGCAGTTCGCCAATGCCACCAAGGGCAGTCCTCTGTTGCTGAAACCAGGTATCAAGTGCCATTTCTGCCATTTGACCCTTAGTCCAAAAGTTTTCTTTAGCGTTGGCGATCGCTTTTCGCACCTGCACCGCCCCCACCTTTTCTCTTTGAAATAAAGGTATTACCTGTAGTAACAAGTCTGGTGTCACTTGGGCATCAGCATCAAATACTGCTATAATGTCGCCCTTTGTCAGAGGCAGTACCTGATTCAACGCCCCCGATTTGCCACCACTAGCTTCTGCTGAACGCCTTAGCACTTTCAGTTGCTCATGTTTCTGTTGGAGTTCGGCTAATAAACGTGGCGTGCTATCACTGCTGTGATCGTCAATTATCCATACTTCGTACTGCCCACCTGGATATTCCAGATTACAAAGATTTTGGGCTAATTTAGCGATTACCGCTTCCTCATTTTTCGCAGCCACTAATACAGATACAAAAGGCAAATCTCCCTGTATTTCTTTTGGATAGCGACGGGATTTAGTAAACACTACCACCAAAGCATGAAATCCTAGAATGGTGGTCAGTCCTAGAATAAATATGGAAGCCCAAGAAACTAAATGTAGAGCGATCGTTCCACTCCAGACAACAGTCAAGACTAGAGCCGCTTTGCGTCTACGACCTTGAAACCGGGGTGTTAGAGACAGATCCTGTGTCTCTAACACTGACTCCTCATCTGCTGATAGGTCAGACAATAAGGAGTTGAGCGGATCAAGCTCTTGATAAGAATCTTCTTCGGGCCAGGAATTCGCTGGCATAGGTTAGGTTGCTTGATTCAAAAACCAGTATTTGTCTACAGTTAGTAATTTTACGGACAAATATCCCTAAGCTACTTTTCCCGATATTAATCGGAATGGGCAAACTGCAATACCCGCTATCCCTAAGCCAAAAGCCGCTGGGACTATCTTTGTTGTTACCGCCACTCTGCGTAATTACCTCGCATTAACCACGTTTACTACTCTTAGACAGAGGCTTGATTCCTTTGATAGCCATTTAGGCAGGAAGCTTGTAGAGTAGGACTTTCTTCAATGAGAACTCCGGTTTGGGCAAAGTAATAGCAAGGTAGCAGCAGCTCGTTGTTGGGAGAAACAGCAATAATAACATCCACAACTTTACAGTGGGGATTTTTAGTGTTATTGCGCCCTGCTTCGATAAAAGTTAATGCAGCCTTATTCTAACCGAAATTTTAATATTTCTTAGCAGTAACTTCATTTTTGGGGCATTGGGCATTGAAAAGAGGCAGAGGAGCGGGGTGATGCTCTTGCTGAGGGTAAAACTTTTCTCCCTTGCTCACTGCTCCCTCCACTCCCCACTCACCACTATGTGCTTTAGACACATCTTTTGGGAATACTACTAACATCCACTAATATCCCCAGTTGGCATATTTAACAATGTCTATTGACCAACTCCAGCCTGCCACTCAACAACAAGCCAGTGTTTATTTACCTTATGTTCAGGGCGCTAGGCGCAATTTCTTACCCTATGCCATCAGCCTCTATCAAAAAGGGGTCTTGGAGGGACAGCGGAAGATAGAAGCCAGTGAACATGTTCCCTTTGTCGCCTCCTGGAATGTTGGGACTTTACCCTCAGACTTAACTCGTTGCAGAATCCAGTTTGATGGTAACGCTGACCTGAGTTACGAACTGATGATGGCTAGTTTCGAGTTTATTAATTTTTTAATTGAACTTATGGATAACCATAAACGTCATCGTGCGACCGATTTTTCACAACCGTTTTACCGCAAACTACTGCGAATAGACGATTGATAAAACTCAGCCGGACTTTTTACAAGTTCGGCTTGTTCCTTTTTAACTGAATTATAATAGCGATTATACCTGAATTGTATATTGGGCTACAAAAAGTAATTCAGAGCAGTTTCTCTAACTATTCTTTAAATTTAATAAACTACTAATCAATTTAGACAAGCCACTACAGCAGGGATTTGAATGCTCAGATAATTCATTACGTTCTATCTGCTTTGCAATCTTCTCAGCACGTTGAATCGCTTGTTCTGTTAACGATTTCAATGGTTTTGGATACAAGCACATTGATTTGTCATAGTCTGGTATATGCATTTCAAGCAAATTAACTAACCTATCACGAGTGATTTGTGCAAAATGGTCTTGAAAGTGAATTAGATACCAGAGTTCAAAACAAGGATTTGTAATTGCCAGATTAATTTTTTGGCTTTTAGCTCGATTTATTGCACTTTGCCAATTTGCCAAACTTTTTTCAATATGCTCATCTCCGTCAAAAACAGCCCAAGCCTTATCTTCTTTACTCCATTGCTGGTTATCTTTCCTCTGCTGTCGTTCTTCGATGAGTCTTTCAATAATGCTACGTGGATCAGTTTTGTTTTGATGAGGCAATACAATAATATCTAAAGTTGGCGAACGTAATTCATTGCGGATACTATTGAAATAAATTGGTTCTGTTTTACTTCCTTCACAAGCAATTAGTATTTTCTGAGCAATATTTCTGCTAGGTGAATGACGATTTAACTTTCTTGGCACTGCTCATCACCCTGTAAAATCATTTCCTCATCAGATGGGATAAACGGAACGGCTCCAAAACGACCATCTAAATAAGCTTTGTCAATGGCCAAATCATTTCGCACATGGAAATCAGTCAAAGGATACAACTCAGTGCTTTGGTCAGGGCGCTTTTGTGTAAACCAAATTTGGTCGCGGCGTAATAAGTTATTTCTTTGTAAGGTATTATCATGACTTGTCAAAATCAGTTGAGCATTTCTGGGATTAGTTTTAGGATTTTGAAATATTCTAATAATACTTTTTACAATATTAGGATGAATATTTGTGCCTAATTCATCAACAATTATCAATCCGCCTATTTTTAAAGATACTACTATGCGGAATGCCAAGTTAAATAAACGCTGAGTGCCAAGAGACTCTTCATGGAAAAGCCACTGTATTTCGTTACCATCATTAGTATTATGTACAGCATATATGTTATAGTCAACCTGAGCATCAGATTTCTTTTTTAACTCTATCCTAGACAGTCCCGTATCAAATTTTCGTACAATATCTAATGTTTTTTCAAGTAATTCCTTAAATACGGAAGCATTCTCTATAGACGTAATTGCAGCTATATCTAAATCTTCATTTCCCAGATTTAGTCCTCGCCAGCCAGTTCTTAGCCAGGTTAAAAAAGACTCGATTTTATCTATTTTTAGCTTTAATAATGTAGTAATGAATAAATCATTTTCTCTAATATTATGCTGTAGTTGATTATGAGGCCCAACAAAATCATCACCAGTTTTCCATATAAGCTTTTTACTAGCTTCATCCCATTTACGATGGAATAAACGACGAGTTCGCTTAGTCGTGTTTAAAGCATAGTCTAAGTTTTCTGAAATTACATGATTTTGATTAATTACTAAATAATAAGTATAGATGGTGTTACCAAATATAGTTCTTAACTCAAATTTGGTCGGAGTGTGGGCAGAGATACTATCTAATTTGAAAGGGTCTAGTTTTGCATATTTAAAGATTCTCTGGAATTTCACCACTTCCTGAATGCCTTGAGACATCATAAGCAATAAATAATCCAAAGCTTGGATAACATTACTCTTGCCTGATGCGTTAGCTCCAAAAATTGCCAGGACAGGTAAAAGCTCAATGTCCCACCCTTCAACATGATATCCAGGTGCAATTTCATGATCTGACTTCACCCGTTTACGTTTACTGCTTTGGCTTGTCTGACGATCGCTTTGTTTTTGAGCAACTGCACTTAGGGTTACAGGTTCTTTAATTGAACGGTAGTTTTCGACTGTAAAATCTACAAGCATAATTCAACGCGCACAAGGCAGTTTTTTGTGATTTATTCACGTAAATCTTATCTTAAAGGTAAGCAAATCTCCACTTTTACCACAACACATCATATTGACTAGCAGTCAGTGTAAGCTGTTATCAGCAAATTATTACACTTTAATACATGCAGTAATCCAGAACTCACCACAAGATAATTAGATCGACAATAGAAATATAAGAAGTCTAACCAAGGCAGGTATGGGGCAATGGTGCGATTAAAACCGTGGCAGTGGGTCGTCTTAGCAATCCCGATCGCGTTTATCATAATTTTCATACTGGTATCCGCCGGTTCACAAATTCATGCGTGGGGTATTAGTTGGATTTGGGGTGTATTCACCCTTTTATTTGTTGGTTGGCGTTGGCTATTGGTGAAATGGACTCAACCAGCTGTCAACCAAGTAGAAGCTGTATTAGCCCAAGTCCAAGAAGAACTAGAATCGACAGTAGAGGATACTCTACGAACAGTGGGAAGTGATGTCACAAAGCTTGCAGAAACCGCACTTCAAGAGATTTTGCAAGCGGCACAAAGCGATCGCCCGATTTGGGAAGATTGGCAAACTTTTTGGACGCGATGCCAAGATTTGGTTGTAGCGATCGCTCATATCTACAATCCTCAAATTCAATATCCTCTACTGAACATTTACGTCCCCCAAGCTTACGGGCTGATTCGCGGAACAGTGGATGATATGGATCAGTGGATGCAAAAGTTATCCCCTGTCCTCAATCAGGTGACGGTTGGCCAAGCATACCAAGGATACGAAGTCTATCGGAAGTTGGAACCATCGGCTCGAAAATTCTGGAAAGCTTGGAACTGGGCACAGTGGGTATTAAATCCGGTGGCGGCGGTGGCAAAACAAGCCAGCAAGGGTTCTAGTAACCAGGCAACTCAGCAATTATTGGGGAATTTGAGCCAGTTATTCCGGGAAGCTGCCCTGAGAAACTTATGTCGGCAGGCGATCGCACTTTACGGGCGTAGCACATTACCAGTTTCAGCAACCGTAGCTTCTACGACTTTACCCAAGGCAAAAACCCAAACACTCCGAGAAATCCTGGCTCAAGCTCAACCCACCGAGGCCGTTGAGCAAAAACCCGTGAATATTCTGCTGGTGGGGCGCACGGGGTCGGGAAAAAGTAGCCTGATTAACACGCTATTTCAGGCAGATTTAGCAGCCGTTGATGTTTTACCCAGTACTGATCGCATTCAAAATTATCAATGGCAGACTGAAAGTGGGGAAACTTTGACGATTTTGGATACACCTGGTTACGAACAAGTCAACCGTGCCGATCTCCGAAACCTAGTGCTTGATTATGCCATTAATGCAGATTTGCTGCTGTTAGTCACCCCTGCCCTCGATCCTGCCCTGCAAATGGATGTGGACTTTCTGCAAGACATAAAAGCAGAAGTTGCAGATTTACCTGCGATCGCGATCGTCACTCAAGTAGATCGTCTGCGTCCCATCCGCGAATGGCAACCGCCTTATGATTGGGAATGGGGTAATCGTCCAAAAGAAATTGCCATTCGAGAAGCTACTGAGTATCGGGCCAAACTGCTGGGAAACTTCTGTAATCTAGTTGTGCCTGTGGTTACAGGTGACAGCAAAACGGGTCGAGTTGCTTGGGGAGTAGAGGCGCTATCCTTAGGATTAGTGGATGCGATCGCACCTACCAAGCAACTCCGTCTCGCCCGCTTTTTGCGTAACCTCGAAGTCCGCACCGTCGCCGCAGCCAAAATCATCGACCACTATACCTTCCAAATGGCGACAACACAGGGACTAACCTCATTGCTCAAAAGTCCCGTCCTCCAGTTTGTTTCTACGCTCTCAACCGGATCTCCAGCCCTAGCATATATGTTGGCAGAGCAAATTCCCGTGGAACAGTTACCGATTGTGATTGGCAAACTCCAAATGGGATATGAGCTTTTCTCGCTCTTGAATACAGCTAACCCTAACCCGCTCAACTTTGAATTACTATCCCTCTGGCCGCTACTGCTAGAAAACTCCGCTTCACCCGATCGCAACGCCTGGGCATTTGGTCACGCCCTAGTGGAATACTGGACTCAGAATCTAACGGTTGAAAAACTCCGGGAGCGATTTGAGTATTATTTGGCGATCGCCAAATAATTTGTCTGGGTTGAGAAAGTGAACATTAATTTGCCGTTGCTGTAATTGTTCATTAGCTGCAATTTTTTTTACTTCTGGTCTATTAGATTGGTCAAGAATTCCAGCTTCTTGATCAACTCCAACCAACTGAGCATCAATGTATCCCTTAATTTCGGTGTAGTTAATTTGATAATTGTGACGATTATTCTCTACATTTCGCGCAATTCCAAATTGTTGAGCCAATTCTTTACGCTCATGCCCATATCGGGAATTAGCCAGCATCGTTTGAGATACTGCCTTGTCAATAGCGATCGCACTCTTACCAGCTTGTACTAAAATATCAGCAGTAGCTTTGTTGTAAGCCTCACTGCCATTGATAATTTCTAAATAAGCTTGGGCCAATCTTGGAGCTAATTCACTTGATAGTCTGCCTTGACGGGCTAATTCACCTATTTTCTGTGCTGTGGCAACATCACCATTAATCGCATTATCAAAATCTGCAAGGGTTACACCAAACTTAGAGTTTAGAGCTTGGGACAGCCTTTTACCTTTAGGTGCTACGTGGTTTTTGAGTCTGGTTGATTGCTGAGTCATTGGGTACTTCTAAATAAGTATTTGGGTCTATAAAATATCTGTGAGTGGGTTTAATTATTCGATAGTTGAAGCGTAGATTGTCAAAGATAATTAGACCGGATAACAAAATAATTGTTAGCAGGATGAAAACAAGATTAAAGCTGATTTTTAATTGTTTATCCTGCCTTAAAATTTCAGACTTTAAAGGCTGCGAGTGCTTTTGATACGTTGCTTTTATGCAACTTAAATGCTGATTAGCTTACGCCAATAGGATGCTGGTGAGGACATCATCAATAAATGTTAATTTTGGGGCGATCACCTATGGTGGGCGGGTACGCCATCGCACTTAAATACGTTCTTGTTGGGTTCTCCTAATGTTAATCATAGTGGTCAAAACTAGGACAATTGCCAAAACCAACACGGTATTTCTGAGCATTGAGTTATCAGAGTGCTTGAGTGCGATCGCTACTAATGCCCAGAGTGTTACGCCTGTATAAGCGATGTCTCGACGCTGGATAACAATAACTGCTGCAAGTGCTGTTGCGATCAATAACATGATGAGAGTCCAAATTTCGGCAGAAATCTCCCAACCGTTCCACCCCTGAAAATACAAGGCACACGCTACGTTGACAATGGTCGCCACGCTAATCCAGCCTAGATAAATGCTGACAGGAAAGTGAATACACCATTTCTTGAGCCGAGGTACACGCGATTTGCCAATTTCTAACTGCACATAGACAGCAATTAGCGGCAACAGAATCAAGAGCATTGCAATTATAGAAAGAGCAAAAAGCCTAGACAAAAATAGATATACCCAAATACTTTGAGCAACACAGGCAATCACCAACAGATAACCTGTCTTACGTAAATCAGGTTCATCTCGTTGGTTAGGTAAAGCTTGGTATACCCCAAAAGCAAACAACCCAACGTAAATCAGTCCCCAGATAGCAAATGCGTAATTGGCAGGGATAATCAGGACATTTTTAAACAAAGTATTGGAAATTTCCCCTATGCTCAGTCCATTGAGTGGAAAAACGTTCGATACTACGTTGATCGCGAAAGCACCAAAGATTGCAGCCAAAGTAGCAAGCTGCCGCCAAAAATCCCGGTAATTGCCAGAGTTAGACTGCTGCATAGGATATTAACTCATATCTTTTGTCCTTTTAGCTTACATCTGAAAAAGAGCGATCGCTCTCCACCTACTTCAAATTCCCTTCAAGGCGCTGCACGGGATAGTCCCAGCCACAGCTTGAAATTTCCTCGCTTGAAAGTTTACAAGCTACTGCACTAGGCATCAAAAACACCTTCTTGAACCAGCCTGTCGAAGTTTCGGCATTGCGTCCACAGTTCGCTTCATATCTTGGTATTGGCGATCGCAGACCAGACTTGGTTGTTCGTTTTGGATATGGCACTGAAACGCCGCGATCAAGTGGTCGCTTCAGCGATCGCTCAATCGCGTAATTATTACTTAGCGCACGGCATTCCTTTTGTCGAGCCTATTGAGATTAAAGCTGGCACTGTTGCTGATGTCGGACAGAACGCAGACATGGTGATTATTACTGCTGGAGCCAGTCAGAAGCCGGGAGAGACCCGCCTGGATCTGGTTGGACGCAACGTTGCCATCTTTAAGAGCTTAATTGCAGATATCGTCAAATATTGTCCCAATGCCACCTTGCTAATTGTCAGCAATCCCGTAGACATTATGACTTACGTGACGCTAAAACTCTCCGGTTTTCCTGCTGCTAGGGTAATTGGCTCTGGAACAGTGCTTGATTCTGCCCGTTTTCGTACCCTGCTAGCGCAGAAAATGGGCATTGACGCACGTAGTGTTCATGCTTACATCATTGGTGAACATGGCGACAGTGAAGTACCCGTTTGGAGCAAGGTGAATATTGCCGGAATGCCCCTTTATGAGCGAGAGGGTAGTCCAGCACTAGACAACGCCGCACTACAGGATATTTTTGAGCGGGTTAAAAATGCTGGCTACGAAATCCTCAAACGCAAAGGCTGTACTTCCTACGCCATTGGACTGGCAACAACTGAAATTGTCCAAGCTATTCTGCGTGGACAGGAGCGCATTCTTACCGTTAGCTCCCTGGTGAATGACTTCTACGGCATTAGCGATGTTTGTCTCAGTCTGCCCTCTGTAGTGAATGAAAAAGGTGTGATTAAGAGGGTCAACCTTACTCTCAATGACACGGAGCAACAACAGCTTATTCATTCTGCACAGATTCTGCGTGACATTTTTGATACCCTGGCGCTTTAGTGTCATCACCTCTGTATGGGCTTCTTCTGTGTCGAGCGATCGCGTTATAGTCATGGATGACATTGCGTTGAGCAAGGCTGGAAGTATTAACTTTCTCAAAATCCATGCGATCGCACACTGAACACAACACACAATGGCTAAATTAATTTTGATCCGTCACGGACAGAGCCTTTGGAATGCAGACAATAAATTTACAGGATGGGTTGATGTTCCCTTAGGCGAACAGGGGCGAGCAGAAGCAATGATCGCCTCCTGCAAACTGAAGAATTATCGAGTCAGAGTTTGCTTTACCAGTCTGCTGTTTCGAGCTATTGAAACTGCGATCGTTATCTTGACAGAAGTAGAGGATATTTGCGACGGGAGAATTCCGATCATCAAGCATCAGGCAGATGATAAAGACTGGCATGGTTGGGATAAATACAAGGGCGATGCCGAACAGTAACTGCCAGTTTATCTGACAGCGAGGCTGGATGAACGGTACTATGGCGAATTGCAAGGGTTGAATAAAGCTGAAACCGCCGTAAAATTTGGCCAAGAGCAAGTGCAACTCTGGCGACGATAATATGCTGTGACTCCGCCGGGTGGCGAAAGTTTGGTAGATACCGTGAAGCGCACTGTTCCATTTTTTCGCGATCGCATTTTGTAGCACTTAATCACAGGAGATAATGTCTTGGTTGCAGCGCATGTAAACTCACTCCGTGCCATCATTAAGCACCTGGAAAACCTATCCCAAGAGGAGATTGTCAATGTTGAATTAGGGACAGCAATTCCAATTATCTATGATATTGATGCTGATGGTCAGATCGCGAACAAAGTCATTTTGAATTGAGTTCGAGGCTGACTACTATTTAAATCTGCCTGCCTAAAAATTTTTTTCCCGGCGGCATATTGCTTCAAAACTTCATTGGCATTCATATTTTTTGCCTCGCAACGTCTAGCGTTGTCGCTGTTTTTATATTTTTATGATAACAGCTATATCTTACTAAAAAAGTATCACATCAAATCTCATTCTTTTGATATAGTATTTTTTTAAAAGTTGCTATTCTAGAAAAAAGTAAATTTATATCTGACATTTTTCTTACTTTTTATATTGTAATCAAACAAATAACCCTATAAATCAAACAACACTATGTCATGGTGTAGAAAATTAACAAGAGGGCAAAAAGCACTTTTGCCCTCTTGTGGATATTTGGTTCACCAAACCCCTGAATTTTGATGAGTTCCTTGCTGTGCTTGCTTATTTAGCAATTTGCCAACAGTCATCATCTGCGAACGGCTTGCCGTCTGCGACAGCAATCGCTTAACGGATTTTGGGTCAAGTCTCTAGAAATGGAGAACTAAGTCTTGAAAAGCAGTTAGAAAAGGTATATCTCAGTTATTACCACCATTTTTAAACACTATCAAAAAACTCATTTAATTTGGTTCTGTAGATTTACAAGGGGATATTTTTTGCTAATTACACCCTCGGAATAGTTACGATGAAAGTAGGCAAAATGTCAACAACACATTTGCGACTCGATTAATCAATTAAATATTTATTCTGGAGGATGACAATGTTAGATATCGATGAGATGAGCACAAAAGAGATACATGAACTCTTGCAGAAAGTAGGATATGGGCACTTAGGTTGTGCTATTGAAGGACATCCCTATGTTGTGCCTATGCGCTATTATTTTGAAGAGCCAAACATCTATATCTTCACTACAGTTGGGATGAAGACCAAGTATATGGATGCGAATCCAGAAGTTTGTTTGCAAGTTGAAGAAGTCAATGATCAAAAGCATTGGCGCAGCGTTACTGTGACAGGTCTTGCCGAACACATCACTCTTGGGGAAGAGATAGATCGCGTGATGCAATTTGTCAAAACCCAAAATCCAACGCTTTCACCCGCGATTAATCGAACCTGGATTGATGCCTGGGGTCGTGCGGAGGAGATGGCGCTCTATTGTATCCATCCTACAGAGATGGCTGGACGAACCACTGATGGAGTTAGCAGTCGTTAAGAATCTAAATACTGATTGATACTCCCCATCCGCCTATGCGGTGGGGATTCTTAAGCAATCCATAAAACAGGTAAGTACTATGTGGATTAAATGGATGGCACTCATTTGTCTATACCGAGCATCATCGCTGGGCAGAGAAAGCTTCAGTGTGTTTAGCTCTGGTGTATTCTTATTTAGGTTTACGTGATGCCTCATCTGCATTAGCAAATGTAGCTTATCAAAATATTACGAACGAAAAATTTAGCGATCGCACATCCTCTACAAAGAGCAATATCGGACGATAAACCGAGGAAGGGTCTCCACTTTTGCAATTCTTTAGATAAATGCGATCACCTACGGTGGGCGCTTGCGCCATCGCTCATCTCACCTTCCTATATCAACTAGTTATGAGGTTATCTGATTGCCAAAGTTTTATATCCACTAAATTTTAAATTTGTCAATATCTACTGTGTATAGCTAAAGTCTAATATTAGAATCAAGTACTCAGTTAAACTAGAGACTATACAAACCATTGCTAATTACTAGTATAATATTGCGGAAGTTTCCCTACCTTTAACAGGGGGCAAAATCCCCGTGTTAGTCTGGTTAATTGAGATGGTAGCTGGATTTACGCCGTGCTTTAGTGTTGCTATGTCTTTCCCTCTCGAAGGAAATCTGGTCAAACGGTAGAGATAATTCACGATACCGCGTCTGTCAAGTCAACTAATACTACAAAAATGGCTTAAAAGTTCAGGGATTGTGACACTTAGTTTGTCTGATTGCCCATAATAATAAAAGTAACTCTTCAGCAATTTCCTGTTGTACTCTATTAGTAATTCATAACTATATTTTTAACTATGACTACGCAAACACTACCTCCAACAGAAGTTTATCAAGGTCAGTTTGGGGAATTTACAATTACTCAGAGCGATCGCACTGGCGTAATTATCTACCGCGCTGGGCTAATGGTAGCAGCACTGAGCTTTGCTATAGGCAGTGCTTTGGTTTTGTTCAACAATAACCCAACTATTTTTACCGCACTTACACCTCTATATACTTGTTTTATTCTCGCTCTTGGTGTAAGTTTATTTACCATTCATATTTATATGCCATCACTGCACCGTATATTGCAAATTTTTTGGGCGATCGGTAGTATAGCATCAGTGATTCTGGCAATCTCTAGTAGTGAACCTTTAGCTCTGGCTGTTTACAATCAGCCTGTTACTTTATTTGGAGTTGGTTTTATCTTCGTTGCTTTGACAGGTATTTATTTTAAAGAGGCTTTTTGCTTCAATCGCCTGGAAACCAAAGTATTAACCCTAACAGTACCGCTACTATTGTTAGGACATTTGGTAGGAATTTTACCAACTCAGGGGGAAAGTGTTTTATTAGGAATTTGGGCAATGTTGTTTTTGGTATTTGCTCTGCGAAAGACAGTGCAAGCAATTCCTGCTGATATCGGAGATAAGTCTGTATTTACTTACTTGAAAGAACAACGTTTAGCTAAGGTTTAATGCAGACAAAAAATCGTCGGCGTCAAAAATTTCCAAAAATCAAACTAATAAAATGCCAAGAAATGTGGACACTTACGGATCAGGGGTGGGCGATTACAATCGCTTTGATTGCTTATTTAATATTTTTCACTATTACTCATGTACACTCATTTCTCGCCGTGACTTCCCCGATCAAATCAGCAGAAGTATTAGTTGTTGAAGGATGGCTACCAGATTATGCCATACAACAAGCTTTAACTGAATTTAAAAACGGTTCTTATAGTCTAGTAATTACCACGGGAGGCTCAATAGAAAAAGGAAATTATCTTAGCGAATACAAGAATTTTGCAGAAGTGTCAGCCGCCACTTTCAAAAAACTCGGTTTAGAATCAGAGAAGGTGGTAGCTGTGCCGACACCTGTGGTAATCAAGGATCGTAGTTATGCATCTGCTGCCGAATTTAATCGCTGGCTATCCGATTCAAATTTAAAGCTACAATCAGTTAATGTTTTTTCTTTGGATGTTCACACCCGTAGAAGTTGGTTCCTGTTCAAAAAACTACTTAGCCCTAATATCAAAGTTGGTGCGATCGCTGCCAAAACACAAGATTATGATCCAAACAAATGGTGGGATTATAGCCAAGGTGTACGGACAATTATTGATGAAGGCATAGCTTACATTTATGCGCGGTTTTTTAATTGGAAATCCTAATAATAATTTGTAATGACGCTCTCTTGCGAGATGCCTTGCGTAGCAAGATCCCCGTAGGGATACGCGGACTCGCTTTCTCGTGTCGCTAACGTAATTCGTAATTCGTAATTTTGAGTTACGAACTACGAATTATCTTAGATCAACGTAACTTTGGTGAGGTGCTTTTACTATGGGCAATTTGACGACATCATATTACTTTTGCAGGATTTGTAATAATGTTTGCCGATAAATCTTAAGTCCTTCTGCGTTCAGATGATCACCATCGCTCGTCAAATTCTCTTTAAGAACATTATTCTCATACAATGGTGCTACTCCTGCTGCTGCAACTGGCACTTTTTCTATTTCAGCAACTTGATTAATCAGAGCATTAATTTTTTCAACTCTAGAAAGTGGGGCTGATACAGTTGGATCTGAGCTTGCTGCAACTGTTGAATAAAAAGCCGGAATGAGAAAAATCTCTTTATTTCCCATTGTCCGAATAAGTGCGATCGCCTCTTGCAGATTCTTGCTAAACAACTCATCACTAATTCCATACCAAGCATCATTTCTACCTATGGCAATAATAGCTTTTTCGCATGTAACCTTGGTAGGAATTAAACTTTTCAGTTGTTCTAGTAATGAGATTGTACTCAAGCCATTTAACCCAAAATTAAAAGTGCCTTCACCGAGAGTATTACCAAGTCCAGCCGAAATAGAATCGCCAAATAAGCAACCTGAGAATTGTTTATCTTGGGCGGCAAGTATTTGATATTGCAGTGCAATTTTTCCTAAGGGGGAAGAACTTACATTGTCCTTTGGTGGTGCATCAGCAGAACTAGAAGAAGAATTTGCCATGCCGACTAGCTTAGAAATTTTTGATACATCAACAACTAGTTGATTACTGGGGTAGGCTGCTAGAAAGCTGACTAATCCTAGACCTTCTGGTGATTTTGCTCCTATGATAATGGCAGATCTTAGGGCTTGTATACTGGCTTGATCGCGACGGGCGATCGCAACGGATGCAAAAGATAAAATTTGCTTGCCCATTCCTGTATTTATCAGCTTATCTAAAGCCACAATATCAAGAGACATTTTTACCTGAAGGGCATCTTGGAACTTCTGTTTCTCCTTCGCGCTGAGGTAATCTAGGAAAGATTGCAGATCAGCAGAAGCCTTTTGGTTGTCGGCATAGTTGCGTATATCTGCCACAGGGATCGATTGCTCAAATAATCCGTATCTGACAGTAACTTTCTCAGCAGCCAAACTCGGTAACAAACCAAGTCCACTATGCACTAGTAAAAATATTAAGCACCCAGATAGACATATTAAAAGACGATAGAAATATTTCATCACAGAAGATAGATAAGAAGATAGTCAATAGTTAATAGTCAAGAGTCAAGAGTCAAAAGTCAAGGGTAATTGGGAATTTATCTTTAGGGTATTTTGTCTCTTTGCAAGGAAACTAAGTTTCTTTCTGGTGAATTATGTCTCGGAGCTAAAAGTTGTGCAACCATTTCTGCACGCGATGAAACCTCAAGCTTACGGAACATTCGCTTTAAGGCTTGCTTCACAGAATTTTCAGTAATCCAAAGTTCACTCCCAATTTCTGCATTAGTTCGCCCCAAAGCAACCAACTTTGCAATCTCTAATTCACGAAGCGTTAAGCGATTGTTTTTAGAAGGGGGATGTTGCGACTTTCCTATACCCGTTGGATGGGATTCGCCAACGGAAACATTTCGTGAACTCACTGTCGCCGCCCAAACAGATAAGTGCAAACAGATGGCACTTAAATCGACTAAGTTTTCGGTATCAAAGGGAGGCATTGACTTTTCTCGCGTACAGCCTACTACACCCACTAATTGACCGCGATTGATGATAGGCCCCGCCATCACATGCCAATGATCCAGACGGGGACAGATTAATTTCCAAGCTTTAGGTGATGTTACTAATGCTTCGTGGACAGGAGCATGACGCTCCACTAAATAACGCGCTACAGGATTATGTTCGATTGAGAGGGCAATTTTCAGGATTTTCTGAAGATTTGGATATCCAAAGGGGAGTTGAGCGAAGAAAAAAATTCCCCATCGTTTTGCTGCAAAATACTCACCAATTTTTGGCACAATTTGCGATCGCATGTCACGTTCGCTATCGGCTTGGTTGATGGCTTCAAACAGAAGCTCCAAAGAACTTGTCATAGGTTAAGTGGTCTGAAGTGTACCCGATCGAGGTCTAGAAGCATTAAAGTACTCAGCCTAATATTAGCATCAGCAAAATGAGCAAGTTAAAGAGGTAGAAATGACACAAAATGAAGTCTTTGGCCCCTTCTTCGCAACAGTTTTTTTGACACTCCTTGTCTGGGTATATATGTACATCCGCCGGATTGGGTTCATTACAAGTCAAAAGATCCGCCCGCAAGACCTAGCTGCACCTGGCACACTCGTGCATATATGGCCACCTAGCGTATCCAATCCATCAGATAACCTAAAGAACCTATTCGAGATTCCAGTACTTTTTTATGTGCTTGTGCTATACCTCTTCATCACCAAGCAGGTGGATGCAATCTATGTGAATGCCGCATGGGTTTTTGTTGGATTTCGAGCATTGCATAGCATCGTCCATTGTACATTCAATCTAATCATGCTTCGCTTCTACCTCTACCTATTCGCCACCCTCGCAGTGTGGTTCATTGCGATCCGCGCAGCTTTTATCTACTTCAGCGTGTAAGCCACATCAACAGCCAAGGCTAATTTGGGAATACTTAATCCAGTAGGCGTGAGGATGGTACGGTGGTAGAAGAAGGCGCATATTGGCTAGCTTGGGCGCAAATTTCGGGAATTGGGCCGGTATTACTGCGGCGGCTGCAACAGCATTTTGGCACGTTGGCAACAGCTTGGAACGCTACCAAGGTACAGTTAGGAGAAGTGGAGGGTTTTGGTTTTCAGACACTAGAAAAAGTAGTACAACAGCGATCGCGTTTGCACCCAGAACAACTATTCATCAAGCACCAGCAGGAAAATTCCCATTTCTGGACACCAGCAGATGCAGATTATCCCCGCTTACTGCTAGAAACTCCGAGTCCACCGCCGATTTTGTATTATCGCGGTGAAGTCGAACTCCAAGAAAATCTCGGACAAAAACCGATGGTTGGAATTGTCGGAACCCGCCAACCCTCAGAATACGGTATCCGTTGGACTCGCCAAATTAGTACAGCTTTGGCTAAAAATGGCTTTACAGTTGTTTCTGGGATGGCAGAGGGAATTGACACAGAAAGCCACATCGCCGCGATGAAAGCAGGTGGACGCACGATCGCAGTTTTGGGAACTGGTGTAGATGTTATCTATCCACATAAAAATCGGGATTTGTACAAGCAGATTTTGACGGCTGGGTTAGTCGTGAGTGAGTACCCCACGAAAACCCCACCCGATCGCAAACACTTTCCCAAGCGCAACCGGATTATTGCAGGTTTAAGCCGCGCCATCCTGGTAATGGAAGCGCCGATAAAATCTGGTGCTTTAATTACTGCTACCTACGCAAATGAATTTGGTAGAGATGTCTATGCACTGCCTGGTAGAGTAGATGATTACCCATCTCAAGGGTGCTTAAAGTTACTGAATCAAGGAGCTTCTTTCATCCTTAAAGAATTAGATGAACTGTTAACAATGCTGGGAGCAATACCACAAATTGATGGAGTCGAGGCTTCCACAGCACCAGAACAGTTAATGCCAACTTTATCGCCAGAATTGCAAACGGTAATCAATGCGTTCACAAGTGAAGCTTTACCTTTCGATTTTATTGTCCAACAAACCGGCATGGCTGCTGGTTCAGTTTCCGGTGCGTTGTTACAGTTAGAACTTATGGGTTTAATTTCGCAATTACCAGGAATGCGGTATCAAAAAAGTTAAGAGTTAAAAGACAACAACATTGTTTAGCTTTGTTTTTAGCAATTTCATTATCAGATTTATGGCAATATAAAAATACAATTTGACTCTGGTTTCTCTGTGCCTCTGTGGTTAAATAAAAGATTTTTTAACCGCAGAGACGCAGAGGGCGCAGAGAGAAGAAAGAGATTTTACAAGTCACCTTGAAAGGGCTAGTCCTAATTCCTAATTATTTTTCAAGTAGGGATTTAAAGCCAACTTAAAATGAAACTGCCGTCATTAGAAGGAGGAATAAAACTATTTTTAATTATGAATTATCTTGGGGGATAATACTGCGGATTCATAACTGGAGATTGATAACCGTTTGGGGGTACTGTACTTCCCATACTGTTGGGTACAGGATTCACAATAGGGGGCTGATAAATGCTCATGGGTACAGTGCCCGTTGTACCGTTGGGTAAAGCAGGACTTACAACAGGTGGCTGATAACCATTTGCGGGTATTATGCTTGTGCTAGTGTTGGGTGTGACAGCATTTTGGCTAAATTCTTGGTAGCTAACACTAGAGATTGAGCTAATCAATTTTTCGGCGCGAGGGTCATTATTGGGACGTTGTACCATGACTGAGGCTATGTAGCGTTTGCCAGTTGGAACAATAATTAAACCTGCATCTGCCAGCATAGTACCAATATCGCCCGTTTTGTGGTATACTCTTGCGCCTGTTCCCAAACCGGATGGTAGCAGAGTGTCTCTCTGGGTGCGACGCAAGATATCGAGCATAAAATCGCGTGATGTCATACTCACTAAATTTCCCTGACTCACAATAGCCATCAAATTCCCCAATTCCCTCGGAGTAGTGGTGTTTGTCCCTTGCAAATCGGGGAGTTGATTACGAATTGTTGTGGTTGTTAATCCCCAAGTGCGGAAACGCTGGTTTAAGGCGTCTATTCCTCCCAGTCGCGCAATCAGCATATTTGTCGCCGTATTATCGCTGACGGTAATCATTTTTGTGGCGACTTCCAGAGCAGCGTACTGGGTTCCGGCTGGTTGGCGTTGCAGGGTTCCCGAACCGCCAGCAAGCATATCCTGTTGCATGGTCAGCATTTCATCAAGGCGAATTTTCCCCGCGTCCACATCCTGGAAAAAGGCAATCAAAATCGGTACTTTAATTGTGCTAGCGGCCGGAAAACTGGTAGAAGCATTGACATCTACATAATTACCAGTATCTAAATCTACTAAGAAAACACCGGGTGTAAGATTTGGGTTGGCCGTCGCCAAATTTTGCACGGCACTTTTCAAAGAGCTAATTTCTTGGGATAAGTATAAGCTCGAAGCTGCAACCGGGGGAGTTTGGGTTGGTTGTGGCTGCTCCCGCGTCACATTACTATTAGATTGCGGCGCAGAAGTTGTGCTGATGCGATTAGCGGGGTCTAATACTGACAATGCTGTGCCAACAATTGCACCCATGCCAACACCCACAATCAACAATCGCACAACATACAACAAGGTTTTGGCCATTGGTTTTAACCGTGTCTTCCGCGATGAACGCAGTCCTCTTTTTGGCCTTTCCATCCGCACTGTTTTCACCATCACAGCACCTGGTCGAAAGGGAGGAATTTTGCCCTTGACACTAGGTATTGGTTTGACTGTGGTTGGCATGACTAACCCCGATTTTACCCTACGTGTAGCACCGGGGATTGGGGGAGGACTGATCGGATTTTTTGGGCGTGTTAGCGCCGCTTCTCGTCCATTCGCAGGTTGCTGCTGGTTGTTAGCTTTAACTTTCTTCTTTACCACTTTTTGAACTTTTTGTGGCGGCTGGCGGCGATTTAAGGGTTGACGCCGCGAGAAAGCTGTTAGTTCGTCACTTGACTCTGACACAGTTACTCCTTGTGACCGACTTGGCTGTTTTCTTGCAGACTCCTAACCCAAAACTTAATCTTTAAGCAAATATTAATACTCAAATTCCACTTTGCCACTAAGTAGCATTTTTGTGTTTAGTTTAAGCCATATTAAATATTTTGGGAGATGATTGCGTATATATTAAACAAATAATTACAAGTTTTCACCATCCCTCTGGTTTTTAAGGGCCCATTCTACCTGCTGCAAAATCCCTCGCAGCATGTATACTTCCCCTGTTTTTAGGTGAGCGCGATTATATATTTGGCGGAATTTTTCCATCCGACTAGCTGCCGTATGGGGATATACATAACCAATTTTTAATAATAATGATTCTAATTGCTGGTAGTATCCTTCCACAACATCTAAGGGGGCGAGTTCAGTTTGGGTTAAGGTTTTAGTGTCAGGTTGCTGGGTACATTGTGACAATTCATAACAGCAGATTGCTACGGCAGTAGCCAAATTTAGGGCTACATAATCTGGACTCGTGGGAATGCCAACAAACCTCTGTGCATAATTTAATTCTTCATTGCTTAATCCTCGGTCTTCCCTGCCAAAAATCAGTGCTGCGGGTTCTTCTGGTTCCTCCAGTAACCAGGGTAGTGCAGTCCGGGGAGTTTCTAAGGGTGTTTCCCAACTCCGAACGCGACCAGTGGTAGCGATCGCCCGTACACATCCATGCAATGCTTCTGGTAAAGTCGGCACTAATACCGCAGATTCTATAATTTCCTGAGCATGAACAGCCATCATCAAAGCTTCCGTCGATAGCGGATCGCATTGGGGGTTCACTAATACTAAATTATATAGCCCGAAATTTTTCATTACCCTGGCGATCGCTCCGATATTTATCGCCCCAGCCGGCTCTACCAACACAATTCTTAATCCAGCCAAGCCCATTTTTTGCCTCCTGCGATGCCTACGGCGGTAAACTACGCACCATAAGATATTTTTAGGCTAATTCTCAGCATTGTTATGTTCTGCTAAAAAGTTTCCTTGACATCATTCTAACTTTGCGGGTGAATGCCTACGGCAGGTGTGATAGACAATTATTCAGCGCAATCTCCGGCGTTGAGCTAGTCGTTCGTCGCCCCCTCAGTTGTAGGAATCTAATCGTTGTACGTCCTGGAGGCGTTAATTCATTCTTGTAGTCAGTAGATTGCAAATTGAGATGATAAAATTACTGAACCATTAGCTGGATAACAGAGGCTATATTCAATTTTCAAGGATATAGGTGTATCTACTATTGATTATGAATCAGCCTACAATAAAATCTTGGCAAGAAGTTCTCGCTACGTTTAAAAAAATCTGGGGTTATGAAGATTTCCGCCCGCCACAAGGAGAAATTGTCAGCAGTTTATTGGCACAAAAAGATGCGCTGATTATTATGCCCACAGGTGGAGGAAAATCGATTTGTTTTCAACTTCCCGCGCTACTACAAACAGGATTAACTCTGGTAGTTTCGCCCTTGGTGGCATTGATGGAAAATCAAGTTCAGGAACTATTACAAAGCAATCAAAAAGCAGCACTTTTGCATAGTGAATTACCTTCATCTCAACGCCGTGCAACTCTGCAAGCTTTAGAACGTCAACAGCTAAGATTGCTTTATTTATCGCCAGAAACTTTGCTAAGTGCGCCAGTGTGGGAAAGATTATGTCAGCCGCAATTGCAAATTAATGGCTTAATTTTGGATGAGGCCCATTGTTTAGTGCAGTGGGGAGACACGTTTCGCCCAGCTTATCGCAGATTAGGGGCGGTGCGTCCTGCGTTACTAAAATCAAAACCACCAGGAACAAAAATCAGCATCGCCGCTTTTACCGCGACTGCTGACCCGTTAGCGCAAAAAATTATTCAAACAGTTTTACAATTACAGCAACCAGAGATTTTCCGGTTGAATCCCTACCGTCCTAATTTGCATCCCAGCATTCGCATCGCTTGGACACCACGAGGTAGGAAACAACAACTATTAAAGTTTATTCAAAATAGACCGCAACAATCGGGGTTAGTTTATGTTCGCACCAGACGAGATAGCGAAGATTTAGCCCAATGGTTAGCAGAGATGGGTTATGCCACAGCTAGTTATCATGCGGGATTGGGTGCAACCGAACGCCGTGAAGTAGAAGCAAGCTGGTTAGGGGGCAAAATTCCCTTTGTTGTGTGTACCTGTGCGTTTGGTATGGGGATAAATAAAAGTGATGTCCGTTGGGTAGCCCATTTTCACGCGCCACATTTGTTATCTGAATATGTGCAAGAAATTGGCCGAGCTGGAAGGGATGGGAAACCGGCCGAAGCACTGACATTAGTAAGTGAACCTACGGGGTGGTTAGATCCAGAGGATAAGCAAAGACAGCAGTTTTTTCAAGAACAAATGCGATCGCAACAACAAATAGCGCAGCAACTTGTGAAAAAATTACCAAAACAGGGAGAAGTGAATGCAGTAACCCGACAATTCCCTGATGGTGCTAGGGCGCTAGCTTTACTCCATAGCAATGGTCAGCTAAACTGGCTTGATCCTTTCCATTACAGCATTGGGCAAAAAGCGGTAACTCAGCCACCAACACAATTACACGCTGCTAAACAGATGCATCAATACCTGACTACAAAGCAGTGTCGTTGGCAGTTTTTATTAAACGCCTTTGGTTTTGATAAAGAAGCAGCTAACTGGCGTTGCGGACATTGTGACAATTGCTGCTAAACCGCCATGTTCTTTTTAATCTAAGATTGTGCGTGACTTAATATCTTAATTCGGTCATCATCATTAATCAGGAAAACTATAGTGACACAAGAAGCTGAGGATATCCAGAAAGAGCAAGAAGTGGTTTCCTATAAGGCTTTGACTCCCAGAGAACAGAAGCAGCGATTAACAGAACTGGCAACGGTATTTTTACGACTGGGGGCGATCGCTTTTGGTGGCCCTGCTGCCCACATCGCCATGATGGACAATGAAGTGGTGAATCGCCGTCAGTGGATGAGCCGAGAGAAACTGCTAGATTTGCTAGGAATTACGAATTTGATTCCAGGCCCCAACTCGACGGAATTAGCGATTCACATTGGCTACGAACGAGGCGGATGGCGTGGTTTACTGGTTGCGGGCAGCTGCTTTATTCTACCTGCGATGCTGATCGTTTGGGGATTAGCCGCCATTTATGCTCGCTATCAAACAGTCCCCCAAGTGGAATGGTTACTCTATGGAATTAAACCTGTAATAATTGCGATCGTGATTCAGGCTGTGTGGAATCTGGGGAAAAAGGCAGCTAAAGACGTGCCGACGATCATTGCAGGGATGGTAGGAATCGCAGCGTATTTAGCTGGATTGAACGAAATTTTGGTGCTGATTTTACTAGGTATCGCTGTCATGCTAGTGAAGAATTGGCAAGCTAGAGGACACACAAGTGCAGCATTCCTGTTACCTATTTCAGGTATTCTGGCGCAGGTTGGTAGTACAACAGCAGCAGTTACATCAGTCAGTTGGATTAGCGTCTTTGTCTTTTTTCTCAAAATTGGATGTGTTCTCTATGGCAGTGGTTATGTATTGCTAGCATTTCTGCAACGGGATTTGGTCGAGCGCAACCAGTGGCTGACATCACAACAGCTTTTAGATGCTGTAGCGATCGGACAGTTTACACCGGGGCCTGTTTTCACCACTGCAACATTTATTGGGTATTTGCTAGCAGGAAATGCTGGGGCGATCGCTGCTACAATTGGCATTTTCTTGCCAGCTTTTGTGCTGGTTTGGGTGGTTAATCCTTGGGTTCCTAAGTTACGTCAATCTTCCTGGGCAAGTGGATTTCTGGATGGTGTGAATGCGGCTTCTCTCGGATTAATGGCAGCAGTTACTTACACATTAGGGCGAGCCGCGCTAGTGGATTGGTTAACAATTATCGTAGCAATTGTGAGTGCGCTCGCTGTGTTCCAATTCAAAATAAATTCTGCCTGGTTAGTACTGGCAGGAGGAGCAATCGGATTTGTTTCACACATATTATAGGTTAAAGATAGCGATAAAAAATAGTTATATTTTTTTTGTTTACAGCTAACTTTTTGCTTTTGGCTTATTCGGTAATTATCTGACTTTCCAAAATTGGAATAATTACTGTGCTGTTAATTGTAAATTGGGGAAGATAGTAGAAGCGATCGCAGTATTTCCTGTAAATCTGGTTTCTTCATTCGGGTGGCATTTCAACTAACTCACCTGCCACCAATTCATATTGGTTATCGGTGCCATCGTCATACTTCAAATATTCCTCAAGCGTTAGACGTTTGCCTGTGATTGCAGTCATATCGCGTAAAGGGTAGTTATGTACTGAATAGTTTACTTCAATCTGGTATAGTCTCTTTGACTTCTAAAACTGATAAATCCACTGTTTTTGCTAGGATATACTCTGCCAATGCCTGATTAATTAACACTTGATATCCTTGTTCACCTGCCTTTGTCTTGAAGTATTCCACAATGAAAACATCTAGGAGGAGATCGACATGTTGTTGACCCTGTTCAACAGGTTTTCCGCCAACCCGCAGTACCGCTTGCTTCATCTGTTCTTCAGTCACTTCTGGAATGTCAGAAAGATCAATGTCCTCATCTTGCATTGCATCAATTCTCTCCCAATCAGTTTGAGAGGCTTTGAAAGAAAATGAATTGCTCACGTTTAGTTCCCTCCCTCATCGAAATGACACGAATTTCATCCCCAACTTCTGTATGGGCAATTACCACCACTCGCCCGCGCAATAGTCCTAGTGTAATAAAGCGCTGTTCTCCATAAGCATAGCGCTCATCTTCAAACGTGAATGTTGCACTTTCAAAAACCTGAGAAGCATCTACGAAATCAAACCCGTGTTTGCTTAAATTTGATTGCCGCTTACTTTCATCCCAAGTGAATTACATCAGTTGACACCGTGCTAAATTTTGAATTTTGAATTATTAAATCCAAAATTCAAAATTGAAAATCCAAAATTGTTTGACTTTTGCAAGAGATTTCGTAAACGCTTGATTATTTAAAGCGATCGCTTCCCTAAAATTGCTGCAAAAATCGCAAATCACTAGCATACAAGCGACGAATATCATCGATTTGGTGTAACACCATTGCAAAGCGTTCTACACCAAAACCCGCAGCAAACCCTGTATAAACTTCTGGGTCATAACCCACAGACTTAAGGACATTTGGATCGACCATACCGCAGCCCATCACCTCTAGCCAGCGCCCATTCCACCGCAAATCTACCTCAGCAGATGGTTCAGTAAACGGAAAATAACTGGCGCGGAAACGAATAGGTAAATCACCAAATATTGCTTGTAAAAATACCTTAATTGTGCCTTTGAGGTCTGTAAAAGTTAGTCCCTCGTCAATGGCTAAAAGTTCTATTTGATGGAAAACAGCCGAGTGAGTCGCATCTACATTATCTCGCCGATAAACTCGCCCTGGAGCAACAACCCGAATCGGTGGTTCTTCTCTTTCCATGTAACGAATTTGCACTGACGAGGTATGAGTGCGTAAAAGATTACCATCTGGCAGGTAGAAGGTATCCTGCATATCACGGGCGGGGTGGTCAGGCGGAGTATTAAGAGCCTCGAAATTATAGTAATCTGTTTCCATCTCTGGCCCTTGAGCCACGGTGTAGCCCATACCGACAAAAATATCCAGTGCCCGGTCAATAATTCCATTGAGGGGATGAATGCGACCTTGGGGGCTGTAAATTCCCGGCATAGTTACATCCAGAGTTTCCGCCTCTAGCTGTACCTGAATTTGTGCAGTTTCTAAGGCAGCACGTTGCTGGTCTAGACTAGTTTGCAAAGATTCTTTGACTGTATTGGCGATCGCTCCAATTTTTGGCCGTTCCTCTGCACTCATCTGCCCCATACTTCGCAACAGTGCCCCCAGTTCCCCTTTCTTACCCAGATAGTTAACTCTGAGTTCCTCCAGACGTTCTAGGGTGTCGGCGGCTGCGATCGCTTTCTCTCCTTCTTGCCGCAGTGCTAAAAGTTGAGCTTCTAAATTGCTAGTCATTAGTTATTAGTCATTGGTCATTAGTCATTAGTCTATAGTCAAAAGCTGTAAGCTGCTCGATAAGTCAACTTACAGCTATGCCATTAACATCAGCCAATAAACCACCCATTCCAAATCAATAAAACGTTTACGCTGTATACCTGTTTGAATTTTGCCGAAAGTATGATGAGAGGTTTTAGACCATCAGAACTTTCCAAGACGAATTTTTAATTTTGAACTCTGCCTTGCGGTAATAGTACAACTTGGCACAAATCCAGGTAACATTTTAATATCCAGCTAACATACACATCAATATCTAGCTAACATCTCAATTAACCAGACAAGGAGCCAGCTTAAAGCCCCTTGTTAAAGGTAGGCAAACTTTCGCCACGATGTACTAGTGAGTATGTATGTTTTTTTGCTGCCTGTGATTTGCGACATTGACAAATAACAAATAACAAATAACAAATAACTAATGACCAATGACCAATGACTATGAAATTACTAATTAGCAACGATGACGGCGTTTCTGCCTTGGGGATTCGTACCCTAGCCAACTACTTGGCAGAGGCAGGTCATGATGTTAGTGTAGTTTGCCCAGATCGAGAGCGATCGGCAACTGGACACGGATTAACTCTCCACCAACCCATTCGCGCCGAAATTGTTGAAGAGATTTTTCATCCTGCTGTCAAAGCTTGGGCTTGCGATGGTACGCCTTCAGATTGCGTCAAATTGGCGCTGTGGGCTTTGCTAGATACTCCCCCCGATTTGGTTCTCTCTGGCATTAATCAAGGTGCGAATTTGGGAACTGAAATCTTGTATTCCGGCACTGTTTCGGCGGCAATGGAAGGTTTGATTGAAGGCATTCCCAGCGTAGCGCTGAGTCTTATTAGTCACACCTCTAAAGACTTTCAACCTGCTGCTAAGTTTGCCAAAATTCTCGTAGACCAGTTAGCCCAAAAACCTCTACCAGATTTAATGTTGCTCAACGTCAATATTCCTGCCCTGAAGTGGGAAGAAATTGCCGGAGTTACTCTCACCCGTCAAGGAGTGCGGCGTTACATTGATGTGTTTGATAAACGAGTTGATCCTCGTGGAAAAACGTACTACTGGTTAACTGGAGAGGTAATTGAGGATGTGGAACCCCCAACCGGATTAAATCTGCTTCAAAATGTACCGTTAGATGTGCATGTTGTACGTAAAAACCACATCAGTATAACTCCGTTACAATACAATCTCACTTACGCAGATGGGCTAGATAAATTATCTGATTGGGAATTCAATTTTCCATGAATCATTTGATATATCAGGATAAAACTAGAATTATTTAAATGCATCAGAGAAAAATGTAGGCTATAACGTAGGGGCACTCTTGAAATAACCGATACACATCCACCCGAAAAACTGGAAAAGTCTACTTAAGAGTATCTGATTCATATTTACACAATCAGCCAGAAACAGGGTATGCTGTTTTACCAAGAAATCCTTCCCCTAGCCAAATCGGTGAGACAGCATAAACTTAGACAAAATAAGTAGCAATTTTCCACTTATCGCCCGCTCAGTCCAGCAAGCAATACCCATGTCTAGGATAGAGAACCAATTTACCGTACAATTTTGGGGCGTTCGCGGCAGCATCCCCAGCCCAGGGCCAAACACCGTTCGTTACGGCGGTAATACCCCTTGCATCTCAATGCAAGCGGGCGATAAACGCTTAATTTTCGATGCAGGCACGGGACTACATGTTTTGGGGCAATCTTTGTTGCCCCAAATGCCGTTAGAAGCTCATATATTTTTTACCCATTCTCACTGGGATCACATGCAGGGTTTTCCCTTCTTTACCCCAGGATTTGTGAAGGGGAATGACTTTCATATCTACGGCGCGATCGCACCTGATGGTTCTACCATAGAACAGCGCCTCAATGATCAGATGTTGCACCCGAACTTTCCCGTACCCTTGCAAATTATGCAAGCCAATTTAAGTTTTTACGACATTCGACCGGGGCAACCAATCCAAATTGATGACGTTATCGTAGAAACAGCACCTTTAAACCATCCAGGTGAAGCTATAGGATACCGCGTCAACTGGCGTGGTGGTGCTGCTGCTTATATCACTGATACCGAACATTTTGCTGACAGGCTCGATGACAATGTGCTGTGGCTAGCTCGTAATGCCGACATTCTGGTTTACGATTCTACCTACACAGACGAAGAATACCATTGCTCAAAAACCCCAAAAATTGGCTGGGGACATTCTACCTGGCAAGAAGCGGTGAAAGTGGCACAAGCTGCTAACGTCAAAACTCTGGTGATTTACCACCACGACCCCGCGCACGATGACGACTTTCTGGATCGTGTAGGCAAACAAGCATCTGCAAAATTTCCTGGGGCAATCATGGCACGGGAAGGATTGGTACTTCAGATTCCCACCTCAGTTGTCTTATCAGAATCTTTTCCTGTTAGTAAGTTTTCTACCTAAAGATTGCGATCGGAGGAATTAGAGATTTTAGATTAGATTGGTGATCAGAAGCTTTCAGCGCGAGAGCGTACCTGTTGGCTGTACGCTGAGACAGCGCTGCCCAGAGTTGTCGCAGTGCCAACCACAGGATAAGGGCGACAACAGGAGGACATACTTTATAGATTCACCAACACAGCCCAGACACCCACAGACGTCCTCTCTTGCGGCTGATCAGAGGGTAAAACCTTCGTTGCAGTTTCAACAAGGACTGGAGCCTTTTTAGCTCTGGTATTTGGGGTTCTCTGGACTTAGTAATTAGCTGTCAAGCTAATAGCACAAGATAGCAGCTTGGGCAACTTCCCGTGGGTTAGGCTTTTGGCTGATAACTAAAAGGGGTAGCATCAACACCCTGGCTGATCGCACAAGACCTCATGGGCAGTTGGTGAAAGTTCAGACCATCTATAAAAGCTGTCCTCCTCAAGGCGGTTTACCATAAGGTAGCTTCCTCCTGATAGCTAAAATAAACCTAAAATCTCAGAATCCACGTGCTAAATTTGTCTAAAAATGGGTGTTCTGTGTGGGTTGCTTCTTCGAGCGAAGGGCTGCTAACGCCGACTGCTGTTGCCCTTGGCAAGTTTGATGGTGTTCATCTTGGTCATCAAAGGGTAATTCAACCAGTCTTGCACGCTGGTGCTAACTTATCATTAGCCAGTAGTCCGCAGTCAAAGGAAAATCAACAACTAGCAAATCAAGAATATATTTACTCAACAGTTGTTACCTTTGACCCCCATCCACAGGAATTTTTTACGGGGCAGCCCCGGACTTTGTTAACGCCACTGGATGAAAAAGTCCAACAATTGCGATCGCTTGGGGTAGAACAACTGGTACTACTACCCTTTGACAAAGAACTATCTGCTTTGACCCCCGAAGAATTCGTCGAAAAAATTCTTGTGCAACAACTGCAATGCCAGCAAATTAGCATCGGGCAGGATTTTTGTTTTGGCGAAAAGCGCAGTGGTACTGCCAAAGATTTACAATTAATCGCCGCCAAGCACAATATCCCCGTTACCATCGTTCCCTTACAAACTTATACAGGTAACTCGCCCACCGAAAGCAGTTGCGTCAGTACTAATCCGACTCAGGATGCCCGCATTAGCACTTCATTGATCCGCCAAACCCTTGAGCAAGGCGACATCGAAAATGCAAATCTACTACTAGGACGCCCCTACACTCTCCTTGGTGTTGTCGTTCAAGGTCAGCAATTGGGCAGAACAATTGGCTTTCCCACCGCCAACCTCCAACTACCAAAAGAAAAGTTTTTGCCCCGCCAAGGAGTCTATGCTGTCCGCGTTTTCACTCTCAGTGAAACATCAGATGTCGCTCATAGTGAGAACTTGGGCGTAATGAACATCGGTAATCGCCCAACTGTAAATGGTACTTATTCATCTGCGGAAGTACATCTGTTCGATTGGTCTGGTGATTTGTATGGCAAAAAACTGGCTGTGGAACTAGTGAAATTTTTGCGCCCTGAACAAAAATTTGCTTCTCTAGAAGCCCTGAAAACACAAATTCAACTTGACTGTGTTGTTGCTAAAGAAATTTTGAGTGCTAAAGCGCAAAGTTAGGAGTTTGGAGTTTGGAGTTTGGAGTTTGGAGTTTGGAGTTTGGAGTTCTAAGTGGGAACAATGTATTTAGGGAAATTCGGTATGGGGCATTGGGCATTGGGCATGGGGAAGAGGACAAGGATAAGCTAATCGTCATTCATTTTTCCAGACTGATTCGCTTGTAGTAAGCGGCTCCAGCCCTGGTTTTATGCAACTTAAATGCTCATTAGCTTAATTGGGGACAAGAGGAAAGACTTCTTGCAAGTTCTCACCTCTTGTCCCCCCTGCTCCCCCTGCTCCCCCTGCTCCCCCTGCTCCCCCTACTCCCCCTACTCCCCCTACTCCCCGCACCGCATGAGAGAAAAAATTGACGCTTTAACACAAAATCTGGCTCTTACCATCGTTGGCAAAGCTGAAGCAATACGCTTAGTGCTAGTAGCCTTGCTAGGTGGTGGTCATGCCCTGCTAGAAGATGTCCCTGGTGTTGGTAAAACCCTACTGGCTAAATCTCTAGCTCGTTCACTGGATGGTAAGTTTCAACGGCTACAATGTACCCCCGATTTACTGCCAACTGACATTACTGGCACTAACATCTGGAACCCAAAAACAGGCGAATTTACTTATCTTACTGGGCCAATTTTTACCAATATCCTCCTAGCTGACGAAATTAACCGCGCTACACCCCGCACTCAGTCAGCTTTACTGGAAGTCATGGAAGAACATCAGGTAACAGTCGATGGTGTCTCTCGTGCAGTTCCTCAGCCCTTTTTTGTCATTGCCACTCAAAACCCTATTGAGTATCAAGGTACTTTTCCCCTGCCGGAAGCGCAAATGGATCGGTTCATGTTGTCGCTGAGTTTGGGCTATCCTTCCGAGTTAGAAGAACTCCAGATGCTGCAAAATCTCCAAAATGGTGTGAAGGTTGCTGATTTGCAGCCTTGTATTACCTTGGCAGAAGTACAGGAATTGCGTTACCTCTGCTCTCGAGTAAAAGTGGCAACTTCCTTGCAACAGTACATCCTCGAATTGGTACGAGTAACACGGCAAGATGAGGAAATAGCCCTTGGTGTTAGTCCGCGTGGCACACTAGCATTACAACGGGCTACCCAAGCCCTAGCTTTTCTATTAGGGCGTGATTATGCCATTCCTGATGATGTGAAATTTCTCGTCCCTCACGTTCTTTGCCATCGCCTTATCCCAAGAGGAGGACGGAATGCAAGAACTGTTGTTGAGCGATTATTGCGATCGGTTTCTATTCCTTAAGGTAAAAAAGGTAGATAACTGTTGCTTTTAATTTTTTACCTAATTGCTTTCTCTTGAAATACTACTAACAGAATCTGAAATCCAATGCAACCCTGTACTAAAGTAAGGGTAAACTTAAATTCCCTTATCTTGCTTGGATTTCAAATGTTAGGATCTCCTACAAAATAAGGTAGACAACAAATGAAAGCGATCGAAGTTACCGGCAGGATTGACTCTCAAGGAAACCTAGTTTTAGATGAGCCGATTCAGGGAAGCACTTATCCTCATCAGGTTCGGGTAATTGTGTTGGTTCCAGAACCAGCAGAAGCAGAAAAGGTTGACCCTGATGATACACCCATTGAGGAGATTAAAGCTAGCTTGAGAAGAGCCTTGCAGCAAGCAAAAGCGGGGCAAACTAGACCACTTAGTGAGCTATGGGACAGGATTGATGCAGAGTGATAATGCGGTTTCGATTCGATTTTCCGATGAGTTTGAGCAGGAACTTTACAGACTATCAAAGAGATTTCGCAATATTAGCTCTGATATTCAACCGATTATTGAGCAATTACAACAAAGAAATTTTGTAGGCGATGCCTACGGCGGGCTACGCCTACGCATTGCGGACATTGGTGAAGATTATATTGTTTACAAGGGAAGAGTTCGCAACAGTAGTATCCAAAAAGGTAAGAGTGCTGGATACCGATTGATTAATTAAGTTGAGTCACCTACAAGTATTTTGCTACTAACGATTTATTTCAAATCTGACCGAGAAGATATTGGTGTAAATGAAATCTGAAATATTTTAGCTAATTTTTCTAGTGAGTTAGGTTAAAACTGCCAGGATATTTTTATTTGTATGGTCAGTAGTGCGCTGAATAGACATTTATATTACTGTTGTGGATGTGAAAGATGCGTTGCTCACCGAAAATATTTACGCAAAATCTCAAACACTGCCAATACTGCGTAAGTTCTATGATTAGCACAAGCGCCACTTCTAAATATCTGGGAATGTGAGGGATGTCAATTTTTGTTAAGCGCAAAATCCGCGATCGCGAAAAGCGATCGCCTTACAATGATCCTCAAGCACTACAGCAAAGCGCCGAACGCCAATTCAAACGCCAATTTTTCGGTTTACTTCTGGTAATTGTAACCTGGAGCCTAGCTATGGGCTGGCTTCTAGCCTTGGCAACTAACGCCCAAAGTGCTACTCCCACCGCCGAAATTGGCACTGTTGACGTAGTGCCTGCACAGTATCAATTAGGACAAGAGTTGTATTTGGAAAACTGCTCTACATGCCACATCGGCTTACCACCAGCCGTTTTACCCACCCAAACTTGGAAAAACCTCCTGCAAGACTCGCAGCACTACGGCGCACAACTAAAGCTTTTAGTCGATCCGCCGCGCATCTTGGTGTGGAAATATCTTTCGACTTTCTCCCGTGTCCAGTTAGACGACGAAGAAACACCATATCGCCTTAATGACTCACGTTATTTCAAAGCTTTGCATCCAGGAGTTAAGTTACCACGTCCCGTCCAGCTTGGTAGCTGTGTCAGCTGTCATCAAGGCGCTAGCGATTACAATTTCCGCCGCCTGACAGCAGAATGGAAGTGAGGAGTAGAGACGCGATTAATCGCGTCTGTACAGGAGTTAGGAGTTGAAAAATTCATAACTCCTAACTCCTAACTCTATTCCTTCTCTGGCCCCATCTGGGGGCAAAATGATACTATGAGGAAAGACGAAATATAAGATAAGAGTTAAAACCAATTAGTTTCTTAAATGATTGGCTAGTTTTTCTCCTGTTTTTGAGTTAATTCTCATTTGACACCCATCCACAACCAAGAAGGTTGGGTTGGGTTAAATGTTTATAATCAATGCCAAACCTTTAATCCCCATCCCCCTTGATTCAGTTCTATAATCTGCCATGCTAAAACTTTTGTTGGGCGACCCCAACGCTCGTAAGCTTAAAAAATACCAACCTTCTGTTACTGAAATTAACCTTTTAGAGGAAGAAATTAAGGTTCTCTCCGATGAGGAGTTAAAAGGTAAAACCGTCGAATTTAAACAACGGTTTGCCAAAGGCGAAACTCTGGATGATCTGTTGCCCGAAGCTTACGCTGTTGTCCGGGAAGCAGGACGGCGAGTCTTAGGCTTGCGGCACTTTGATGTCCAACTCCTTGGCGGGATCATTTTGCATATAGGGCAAATTGCCGAAATGAAAACCGGCGAGGGTAAAACATTGGTCGCCACCTTGCCCAGTTATCTGAATGCCCTCACTGGTAAAGGTGTACACGTCATCACCGTGAACGATTACCTGGCTCGTCGGGATGCGGAATGGATGGGACAGGTGCATCGATTTTTGGGGCTGAGTGTGGGGTTAATCCAGGCAAGCATGACTCCCAGCGAACGCCAGAAAAATTACGACTGCGATATTACCTATGTCACTAACAGTGAGATCGGGTTTGACTACCTGCGGGATAACATGGCGACATCAATGGCAGATGTGGTGCAACGCCCGTTCAATTATTGTGTGATTGACGAGGTAGACTCGATTTTAGTTGATGAAGCGCGGACACCGCTAATTATTTCTGGGCAGGTGGAAAGACCTACAGAAAAGTATCTGCAAGCCGCCGAAATCGCATTCACACTCAAGAAAGACGAGCATTACGATGTGGATGAAAAAGCTCGTAACGTGCTATTGACAGATGAAGGCTTTGCTGAATCGGAAAATCTTTTGGGAGTCACAGATTTATTTGATCCAGAAGATCCTTGGGCGCACTTCGTTTTCAATGCAATTAAAGCCAAAGAACTTTTTCTCAAGGATGTAAATTACATCGTCCGTAATGACGAAGTGGTAATTGTGGATGAATTTACCGGTCGGGTGCTACCTGGACGGCGTTGGAGTGATGGATTACACCAGGCGATTGAAGCCAAAGAACACGTAGAAATTCAGCCAGAAACTCAAACTCTAGCGACAATTACTTATCAAAATATGTTCTTGCTGTATCCAAAACTGGGTGGAATGACAGGAACGGCAAAAACGGAAGAACCGGAATTTGAAAAAATTTACAAAATCGAAGTTGCGGTAATTCCTACTAACCGCGATCGCAGACGCGAAGATTTGTCTGATATGGTCTTTAAGACAGAACCGGGCAAGTGGGGTGCGATCGCTAGAGAATGTGCCGAAATGCACGAACTCGGCAGACCTGTATTAGTAGGAACCACTAGTGTAGAAAAATCTGAACTTCTCAGCCGACTGCTAAAGGATCTGAAGATTCCCCACGAATTACTCAACGCCCGTCCCGAAAACGTCGAGCGTGAGGCGGAAATTGTCGCCCAAGCTGGACGAAAAGGTGCTGTTACTATTGCTACCAACATGGCTGGTAGAGGTACAGACATCATCTTGGGTGGTAACTCCGAATACATGGCACGTCTGAAGCTGCGGGAATACTTCATGCCCCGGATCGTCATGCCAGAGTCAGAAGATAGCTTTGGCGTTCAAAGACCAGCCGGATTACCAACAGGACACGGCAGTGGTCAAGGCTTTGCCCCCGGTATAAAAGTCAAAACTTGGCGGGCTTCGCCAGAAATTTTCCCCACCCAGTTGACAAAAGAAACAGAAAAACTAATCAAAGAAGCTGTAGAAATTGCGGTGCGTGAGTATGGCGATCGCAGTTTATCGGAACTGGAAGCAGAAGACAAGGTAGCTGTAGCCGCAGAAAAAGCTCCCATCGATGACCCTGTAATTCAGAAATTGCGGGAAGCTTACAACCGCGTTAAGCAGGAATATGAACAATTTACTACCCGCGAACATGATGAGGTAGTGGGAATCGGCGGTTTGCACGTAATTGGTACAGAACGCCACGAATCGCGGCGGATTGATAACCAGTTGCGCGGACGTGCAGGAAGACAAGGCGACCCTGGAACCACGAGATTCTTCCTCAGTTTAGAGGATAACCTACTGCGGATTTTTGGTGGCGATCGCGTTGCTGGGTTAATGAATGCCTTCCAAGTGGAAGAAGATATGCCCATCGAATCTGGGATGCTCACCCGCAGTTTGGAAGGCGCACAGAAAAAAGTTGAAACCTACTACTACGACATTCGTAAGCAGGTGTTTGAGTATGACGAGGTGATGAACAATCAACGTCGGGCTATTTATGCTGAACGCCGTCGGGTGTTAGAAGGTCAAGACTTGAAAGAACAGGTAATCAAGTACGCTGAAAAAACGATGGATGACATCGTTGACTACTACATCAACGTAGACTTGCCCTCGGAAGAGTGGGAGTTAGAAAAGCTGGTTGAGAAAGTTAAAGAATTTGTCTATCTGCTAGCGGATTTGCAGCCAAATCAATTAGAGGATATGTCAGTCAGCGAGATTAAAGCCTTCCTCCATGAACAGGTGCGAATTGCTTACGATCTCAAAGAAGCGCAAATTGACCAAGTTCAACCCGGACTTATGCGCCAAGGTGAACGCTTCTTTATTTTGCAACGCATTGATACCCTGTGGCGGGAACACCTGCAACAAATGGATGCCTTACGCGAATCGGTAGGATTACGTGGTTATGGGCAAAAAGACCCACTGATTGAGTATAAGAGCGAGGGTTACGAATTGTTCTTGGATATGATGGTTAACATTCGCCGTGATGTGGTGTATTCGTTGTTCATGTTCCAGCCGCAGCCGCAGCAGATGGTGCAAGCTTCGTCTGAGATGGTGTAGGTAGTCCCATATCTCATGCAGAGACGCAGAGGCGCAGAGGCGTTTTTGCGTCTTTGTTTTATGCTAGTAGTGCATTCGTTTGGCAGGAGAATGATCTGAGTATTGTTACTGAAAGAGCAAATCCCTTGCTTTTATCAAGGAAAAAGCATTTCTTTTCCAGTTTGTTCACAAGTAATCAGCTTTCTTGATTGAGGATGCTGTATATTGCAGTATCTTGTAGGTTAATCAAAAAGGATCAGGTCGAGCCTATATGCTAGAGTCCTTCCAAATACATAATTTCAGACTTTTTGATCATCTTGAGGTTAAAAGATTAGGTAATGTTAACCTCATTGTGGGCAGGAATAATGCTGGTAAAAGTACATTTCTCGAAGCAGTAGAACTTTATGCCAGCAACGCCTCACCTATGAGTCTCCTTGATCTTGTAGATTCGAGGCAAGAATCTTGGGTTAGTGAGGCACAACCACATACTCAAACTTTTCTTGGTAATCCCATACGCCATCTCTTTTTTGGTCATAAATTACCCGATATAAGAGAAGAAGGCATCATTTTAGGAGAAGTTTCTTCAAGTGCAAAGATTCATATTGGTGTTGCTGCATATCAGATTAAATCTGATGACGAAGGAACCACGAAAAGAATCCGCATCACTGATGAGCAGTTTCATGAGGATTTATCTGATATTGAAGTTGTTCTGGTAGCGGAAGAAAGTGAAAGAACTCGGAGACTCTTCAGATTAAATCGTGATTTTAGAGATACTAGGCTCACATCTAGAGTTGCTTACGAACGGCTAGATGCTGAATTTAAATACACATGGCAATTTGTTTCGACAGAAAATATGCCTAATCGGAAATTAGCCGCTCTTTGGGATTTGACAAGTTTAACTAATTTGGAATCAGAGGTTATTTCTGCCCTTAAACTTATTGAACCTAAAGTATCTGGAATTGCTTTTGTAGAGGATATTAGCAAAGGACGCGGAGGCAATAATCGTGGTCAGGGAGGCGATAATCGTATTCCATTAGTAAAAATTGAAGGTATAGATGAGCCATTACCTTTAAAAAGTATGGGTGATGGAATGACTCGTTTATTACATATAATTGTAGCTCTCGTAAATGCTCGAAATGGCATCCTTTTAATTGATGAATTTGAAAATGGATTGCATTGGACAGTACAGCCTAAAGTTTGGGATATAGTTTTTAATTTATCAGAAAGGTTGAATGTTCAAGTATTTGCAACAACACATAGTCGAGATTGTGTAAATGGTTTTGACAGCGCATGGAATAAGTATCCTTCACTTGGTGCTTTCTTCAGACTTGAAGCTAAAGATAATCTCATTAAGGTAACAGAATACACTTGCGAGACGCTTACCGATTCTCTTGAAACGGACGTAGAAATACGCTGAATAATATGAGTGATATCTGTAAGAAAGATTCCGATAAAATATTACTTGTTGAAGGGATAGATGATTGCCATGTCGTAATGGCTTTGTGTGCTGCTCACCAAGTTCCTGAAACTTTTGGAATATATGAGTGTGGTGGAGATACAAAACTTTTAAAACGTTTGAATGCTTTGATTGTACGTCCTGAATATCCTCAAGTCATAGGAGTAATGCTTGATGCTGATACTTCTATCGAAGGCAGATGGGCAAGTATCAAAGGTAAATTAAGTCACTATAGCTATCAATTACCAGATATCCCTGATATTTATGGAACAATAGTTGAGAGCCTTCCAGATAAACCGAAACTGGGATTTTGGCTGATGCCAAATAATCAAAATTCTGGTAAGTTGGAAGATTTCTGTGCCGAGCTAGCAGAAGCAACAGCTTTAGCATTTGCAAGAGAATGTATTGCAGAAGCACAAGCAAAGAACTTAACAACTTTCAAATTTCTCAAGCTGAACAGAATGCGATCGCTTATAATTGACGTAGTTTTGGAATTATCTGTGGTGCGATCGCAAAGTAAATACTTTATCTAAACAGTTAAACTGTAGAGCTACAGCTAACCCTAAGCCCAACTAGAATAAGTTTAGGATGCTGGGCAGGAGAGCAAAATGAATACATCTATCCTTGATAAGGTAATTGAGCAACTGAAAGTTATGCCCCAAGACTTGCAGTGGCAAGTGCTTGAATTTGCACGCGCTTTGGCAGATTCCAAAATTCTAGGTGTTCCAGGTCAGCAACTACTACGTTTTGCAGGTTCAATACCAACAGATGACATACAGTTGATACGCGAAGCAATTGAACAGGACTGTGAGCAGGTTGATACCAACGAATGGTAGATACTTGCTGGATACTAACACTGTTATTGCTCTCTTTGCGGATGAATTAGCAGTCAAACACAGCCTTGCACAGGCGCACGAGGTATTCATCCCCAGCATTGCAGTGGGCGAGTTGTGTTACGGCGCAAGAAAATCAGGACGCTTAAAAGATAATTTAGAACGTATTGACGAATTTATAGCCAACATTACTGTACTCGGATGTGATGCAGAAACTGCTAAACATTATGGTGAGGTCAAAAACAAGTTACGTTTAAAAGGGCGACCGTTGCCTGAAAACGATATCTGGATTGCAGCACTTACACTCCAATATAATTTAACGTTAGTTACACGCGATGCTCACTTTGAGGAGGTTGAAAATCTACAAACAGTTACTTGGTGATTCAATGAAAGTTGCGATAAATGGCTACACAAAATTTATACCCCACATTCCGCACTTCAAGATGTAATACATCGATATTCAAGAATATTTCCTAAT
>JAHCSU010000024.1 GCA_023522315.1 Nostoc sp. CCCryo 231-06 | reverse complement strand
CTTACTTTCATCATAGATTATATTGTTTGTCCTAACCATCTTGGCGGTTGCTATACAACCGCAACACTGGTGGCTTGTCCTTCCAGGGAACCCAATTCGCCACTCTTGAGAACAAGCCTAATTTCATACCCAGTCTTGATATTGAGCTTGTCTCTGAGGGTCTAACCTCTTCAATTAGCTTGGTCTTGTAGTGCCTAACCAAACCCAAATTTTAGATACTACAACCACTCCAAAAACAATGATCACACTTAGAGAACTTCTATGCGGGGTATTAATTAAGACTTACGAACTAGTAATTATTTAGTCACATGGTGGAGTTACTGATTTATTGGGGGCGCTATGTCAGGGGTAATTCAAAATTGTCGGCGTTGGTGTAGTAGGTTTGCGGTGGCAACTGTGTTAATTACTTCTTTGCAAGATAGAGTTTTTGCCCAAATTACCCCGGATGGTAGCTTGCCTAATAACTCCACTGTCACAAGGAATGGTAATATTTTCAATATCATTGGAGGAACATAACCAAGAAGTAATTTGTTTCACAGCTTTGGGGAGTTTTCTGTTCTTAATAAGGGCGCTGCTTTAGAGGATGTTTGAAAAGTCCTCTTCTTGGTAGCAAAATGTTCTAGATCCTCTTAAATCCCCTTAAAAAGGGGGACTTTGATTCCGGTTCCCTTTTTAAGGGGGGTTAGGGGGGATCAATAAGTACCTGAAATCACAGCCAACCACTTTTCAAACAACCTCTTAGACACCCTTCCTTTCTAGTAATTACAGTCTCAGCTTTTTTTGTACCTTTTTCAACCCGTCGAACTCCTAGAAAACTAGATTGTTTTTCTGGCGTTGCTGATTGCGGTATGAAAACAATTGTGCGTTGTGGTGAAAATCCTTGTAGAGACGTAAAATTTTACGTCTCTACATCCAAGTTCATACCTCGATTCAGCTACGCCGTTTTTCTTAAGGCATAACGAATCCCGTTCCTTAGAAGCTCACGTTAATATTAACTTAATTTTGCACTGAACCATAGTTTTACAAGGAGTGATGGACATGGCATCTATTAACGGTACTCTTGGTGACGACAATCTGATTGGAACTCCAGAAACTGATTCTATTTTTGGCGATTTAGGTAATGACATTCTCAATGGTGGTGGTGGTGCTGATGAGTTTGTCTTCAACAATGTAATTAGTGTGTTCCATTTTGATGATGTGTACGTCTATAGTAGTGATGGTTTTGACAGGATTAAAAACTTCTCCTCGGGTAAGATTATCAATGAGATTATCAATATTAACCCTGTGAATCACGACTATGAGCATGTAAAGATAAATTATGATGCTGGCTCCATAATTGGGCTTGGCGCTACTTCCACTAAAGAGTTCAGTTACAACCGCAACACCGGTGCCTTGTCCTTCCAGGGAACCAAATTCGCCACTCTTGAGAACAAGCCTAATTTCATACCCAGTCTCGATAGTGACCTTGTAGACACACATGTAAACACAAATAATGTAGACACAGGTGTAAAGATAAATTCTGATGCTGGCTCCATAATTGGGCTTGGCGCTACTTCCACTAAAGAGTTCAGTTACAACCGCAACACTAGTGCCTTGTCCTTCCAGGAAACCCAATTCGCCACTCTTGAGAACAAGCCTAATTTCATACCCAGTCTCGATGGTCTAACCTCTTGACTCTTCAATTAGCTTGGTCTTGTAGTGCCTAACCAAACCCAAATTTTAGATACTACAGCCACTCCAAAAACAATAACCCCACTTAGATAAGTTCTCTTGCGGGGTATTAATTGAGTATGGCTACTATTCTTCTTCGCTGTCGAAAATTTCCTCAGTTTCATCTTTAATAATCAACTCACTTGATAAAAACTTTACAAATATCCTTTAAAGAGACTTTTCCCATGTTCTCTAAAAGCTTATTGGCTTTAGTCGCAGCGATCGCAGGAGCCAACGAGTCTGCCCTAGCCCAAATAGTACGCGATAACACCTTAGGTCAAGAAAGTTCTGTTGTTACACCTTTAGCTCCTAACTTTGACCGGATAGACGGTGGAGCAACTCGGGGTGCCAATCTATTCCATAGTTTTGAGCAGTTCAACGTTAAAGAAGGAGGACGAGCCATTTTCATTAATCCTTCTGGTATTGAGAATATTATTAGTCGGGTGACAGGGGGTAACCGCTCCGAGATTTTCGGCAGGCTCGGTGTCTTAGGTAGTGCTAACCTGTTTCTGATTAATCCCAATGGGATTATCTTTGGGCCGAATGCCCAACTTAATATAGGAGGTTCGTTTCTAGCAACAACAGCAAATGCCATCGGGTTTGGTGCCCAAGGCTTGTTCAGTGCCTCGGCTCCTAATTCTCCCCCACTCCTAACCCTCAACCCTTCAGCTTTGCTATTCAATCAAATTGCCAAATCGATTACCAATCAATCTACAACAGGTCTGCAACTTTCTGCCAATCAAAGTTTGTTGTTGGTAGGTGGTGATGTGAACTTAGAAGGGGGGAAATTGTCCGTTCTCAATGGTCGAATCGAATTGGGAGGATTAGCAGGAGAAGGAACGGTAGGGCTGAATATAGATGACAAAAATCTGCGTTTGAGTTTTCCTGATAATGTAGCGCTAGCAGACGTATCCCTCACCAAAGGAGCTACAGTCCAAACCAGTTTTGAACGAGGTGTCGGTTCTCAACTAGGCACCGGCGATATCCAGCTACAGGGTAGACGTGTCACAATCGCTGATGGTTCACAGATTGTAGCTAATAACACAGGAGCGGAACCGGGAGGGACACTTACCGTCCGCGCCTCTGAGTTGGTGGAAGTCCTTGGAGCAAGCCGCCTGTTAGCTGAAACTTATGGTGTCGAAACTGGTGGAAATTTGACGATTGACACTAGGAAGTTGATTATCCGGGATGGGTCACGGATAGCAGCTGGTACTTTTAACTCCGGAGGGGGGGGACTGTGACTGTAAGAGCCTCTGATTCTGTGGAACTGAGTGGAACATCGGCTGATGGTGCGAATTTTAGCAGTATCATAACTCAGACTGATGGTGCCGGAAATGCCGGTTCGGTGAGCATTGAAACTGAGCAATTGATTGTTCAGGGTGGGGCACAAGTCTCAACTGCTAGTGCTAAGACTAGTTCGGGACAAGGAGGACTGTTGTTTGTAAAAGCCTCTGATTCGGTGCAACTGATTGGAACATCAACATCAGCTGATAATCCGATACCTAGTGGTCTGTTTGCTTTGGGGGAAGGTTCCGGCAAACCTGGAGACTTGACGATTGAAACTCGCTTATTTATTGCCCGAGATGGGGCAAGAGCCTCAGCTTCCAATTTAGGCTCGGCTCAGTTGGGAGGGACGTTGAGTGTGACCGCTTCCGAATCAGTGCAACTAATTGGAACATCAGCAAATGGTCAGGACAGAAGCGGCTTGCTTGTTGGAAGCACAGGTACTGGAGCTGCCGGAGAATTGACAATTAAAACTGAGAAATTGCAAGTCCTGGATGGAGCATTTGTGTCGGCCCGTACTGGGGGCGAGGGACGAGGAGGAAGCGTAACGGTGAATGCTTCTAACTCTATAGAGCTAAATGGCACCTCAGCCGATCGTCAGATGCCCAGCCTCTTGACAACTGAAACCACAGGCGTGGGAGACGCCGGGAATTTAACGATTGAAACTGGGCAGTTGACTATCAAAAATGGCGCCCAGATAACCAGTAACAGCACAGGACTTGGAAGAGCAGGTGATTCTAAAGTAGAAGCAAGCTCTCTCAGTCTTGACCAGGGAAGTATTACCTCGCAAACGACATCGGGTAATGGAGGAAACATTACTCTATCTGTAAAAGACCTTTTACTGCTGCGCCGTGGTAGTGAAATATCCACCACCGCAGGCACAGACGAGAAGGGTGGAGACGGCGGTAACATCACTATCAATGCTCCAAATGGTTTCATTGTTGCTAACCCTGCTGAAAATAGCGACATCACTGCCAATGCTTTTACAGGCAAAGGTGGGATAGTGGATATCAAAGCGAATGGCATTTTTGGTATTCAGTTCCGTGAAAGTCCAACTCTCTTGAGTGACATCACTGCTAGCTCTGAATTTGGTATCCAGGGCAATGTAGAACTCAACACACCTGGTATCGACCCCAACAGAGGCTTAGTTGAGCTACCCACAATAGCTGTAGAAACTGAAGTAGCGCAAGTCTGCGATAGTCCAGGTTATGCTCAAAGTAGCTTTATTATCACCGGACGAGGCGGTTTACCTCCTAATCCCACCAAGGATGTTCTTACTCCTAACGCAGTAGAAATAAGCTGGGTATCGCTCAAGCCAAGCCGCGATGCCTTCTCTACGAGACGCTACGCGAACGGCGGGCTACGCCTACGCAACAGTCCACCTGCCACTACTAACCCAGTTCCCACCACACCAGAACGTATTGTAGAAGCAAGTGGATGGGTATTAAACCAAAAGGGAGAAGTGGTACTTACAGCTAATATACCTGCTGGCGACCGTGATTCATGGCATAAGGGTGTACCTTGCAGTGCAACTCAAGCTCAGAATTAAATTGGCGAAGGTATTGTTTTAAACTTAAGTGTTAAGTTTGCACCCCTCCCCGCAGGCAGGGTTGGCTTCTTGAGGTTTAATAAATAATCAAGCGGACATTACATCATTAAGCATCATTTAATGATTCATCTAAAATATTTCTGAAAACATTTTAGATGAATAATTGAGGTGGCTATTCTTGTGCCCCAGCTTTTTGCAGACTCCGCACCACATTTTTGTAACCATTAAATTCTGCAATCATTAAAGCAGTATAACCACCCCGGTTTTTCAAATTCACATCTGCCCCAGCTTGGAGTAATAACTGCACAATTTCGCCGTAACCTGCTGAGGCAGCCCACATCAATGCTGTTGCCTTCGCTGAGTCTTGAAAATTCACATCTGCCCCCTTTGCCAGCAACAAATGTATTATCTCTGTGTGCTTGCGTTCGGTTGCCTTGATCAAAGCAGTTTTGCCATCATCGCCCGGAGTGTTGGCATCAGCACCATACTCTAGCAGCACTTTCACTGTTTCGGTGTGTCCCTGTGATGCAGCCAGCGTCAAAGGGAATTCACCGAGGTTTTTCTCAGTAATATCTGCCCCAAAACGCAGCAATGCTTCGACGATATGGCTGTGTCCCTGCAATGCTGCTACAAGCAGTGGCGTATCACCCAGGTGGTTCCTAATTTGGACATTTGCACCCCTGTTAAGTAACACTTGCACGACATCAATGTAGCCTTCCACAACGGCAAGGTGTAGGGCTGTTTCACCATCTTGGTCTTGGAGATTAATTTGGGCACCTCGATCTAGTAAAGCTGAGGCGATCGCACTGTGTCCAGCGGCCGCTGCTGCCGATAGGGCAGTTCCACTATCGGCGTTTTTCACATTCACATCAGCCCCAGATCCTAGCAGTGCTTCCACAACCTCCAGATGTGCCAAATCTGCCGCTAATGTTAAGAGTGTCTCACCTTCCTCATCTTGGATATTAACATCGACACCAGTTTGGAGAATGGCTTGTAAAACTTCTATTTGTCCCTGCTTAATGGCGAGTTTCAACGCAGTATCATCATCTTTATCTGCGATATTCACCTTTGCACCAGCAGCCAATAAGACTCGCACTACATCGAGATGACCTTTAACTACAGCTGCCATTAAAGCTGTGCTGCCATCTTCATTAGTGGCATTGACATCAGCACCTTTGGATAGTAAAAGCTGCAAAATGTCAAGCTGTTTGGCACTAGCCGCCAACATCAAAGCTGTCAAACCATACAGTTTTCTAGGCAAGTTGATATTTGCCCCAGCATCTAACAGCGATCGCACAATTTCGGTATAGCCTAAATTGGCAGCAAACATTAACGCCGTCGTACCTTGGCGATCGCACGCGTCCACCCTCGCACCAGCAGCCAGTAGCGCACTCAGATGCTTAATATCCCCGCTTTTAGCTGCTTTTAGCAGTAAAGTATCGTTGTTTTCAGTCATGGATGAGATCCCACACAGGGGGTTTTGTTCGTCTACCCTCAAAATTTAGTCTGAGATTGTTTATCCACTTTGGCAAGAGGGTTATGCAATTCAAAATTCACTCATTCTAAATTTAAATTTAATAAAAGCAGTCTTGGCAAACATTCTGGCTATTGGTTTGATAAAAATTATTCTCTTTCTTAGCCTCTTTTAATTTGTGCAACTTTAAGCACAGAAAATAGAATTATGCTAATTTTTATGAAGATTTAATAATTGGGCGAGAACACGATGAGTCTGGAACTTTCTGCGTCGGTAAAATATTGGCTGAACTTCTTTCATCCTGTGCTCATGTGGGCGCTATTAGTACTTTCAATTTATGCTGCCTACTTAGGGCTGCAACTACAGCGTACCAGAAATGCTCAGGGGGAAGAAAAGAAAGAACTGATTAAAGGTAGATATAACGTCAGACACTACCAAATCGGGTCTATACTCCTAGCTTTGATGGTGGTAGGTGCAATTGGAGGGATGGGTGTTACTTACATCAATAATGGCAAATTATTTGTCGGGCCTCACCTGCTGGCAGGACTAGGTATGACGGGTATGATTGCATTTTCTGCTGCTTTGTCGCCTTATATGCAAAAAGGGGCAAATTGGGCGCGGGCAACTCATATTCTGGTAAATTTTACCCTTTTGGGGCTTTTTGCTTGGCAGGCTGTCACCGGCGTGCAAATTGTCCAAAGAATTCTCACTAAAGCATAGTTAAGTAGTCCTTTGTCGTTTGTCATTAATTTTTGACAAATGACAAAGAACTATTGACTTACCGCTTTTGCTTAGAATTAGCAGGAAAGGGTATTGCCAAAGATTTCTGAAAATCCTCTTGAACTTTGCGAGTTAAGCGGCGGGAGACTTGGCGGACAATTTGGTTAAGTAAGCGATCGCCTGTAGATTGAATTATAGACTTGGGTAATCGCTGAATAAACCTGGGAAAGTGCAAATCAACTATTAAATCCAATTCCCATTCAACTCTGGTAATTTCACCAATACTACTGGAAGTATCGTTTTCTATTAACTGTAGAGATGCCCGATAGTCTACGTCATAACCAGGCGGTTGGTAGTCAGGGATAGGGATTGTACGGATGCGGTAAATACCCTCGTCTGGAGGCAACAATTCCAAACCAATTTTAGGTTCTACATCATAACCAAAAGCACCAAAACGACCAATTACTAGAGCGTAGCCATTCTCTCCAAGTAATTGCACCTTCATGGGTTCAGCGCAACGCGAAAACCATGAGGCATGATTATTAAGATACTCAGCAACCTTCTCTGCTGGGGCAGGCATTTCCATAAAATCTTGATAACGGCCGTAAAATTTTGTGACCGTCGCTACATTTGCTTCTGTTAATCTGTCCTCGGCTGCTTCTTGGCTAGAGGCTACAGGTAAAACTGCTTCTGTTATTTCCCAGGATTTATATTCGCTTTTTCTTGAAAGCATAAATGCAATTAATGTATATTTTAGCGTTCGTCTATATTGATAATTCCCCATGTACCTGGGTCATTTCACACTAATATCCCATCTTTACCGAAACCTCATTAATCTACCATCAAGTCCATAGAATTACTAAAATAAAGAACTGAACAAGCACACAATAGTTTCCCAGGATAGCATTTCTCATGAAAGCATTTGTAGCAGGGGCAACGGGTGAAACAGGTCGCCGCATTGTGCAAGAGTTGATAGCGCGGAATATTCCCGTCCGCGCTTTGGTGCGGGATATAGAGAAAGCTAGGGGTATTCTCTCTCCTGAAGCCGAATTAGTGGTAGGCGACGTATTACAGCCAGAAAGTTTAACTGCTGCGTTGGGAGATAGCACAGTTCTGTTGGTTGCTACTGGGGCAAAACCTAGTTTTGACCCTACTGGCCCCTATAAAGTAGATTTTGAAGGGACTAAAAATTTAGTAGAAGCTGCTAAAGCAAAGGGAATTGAGCATCTTGTCTTAGTTTCTTCTTTGTGTACTTCGCAGTTATTCCATCCACTGAACTTGTTTTGGCTGATTTTAGTATGGAAAAAGCAAGCTGAAGAGTATATCCAGAAAAGTGGTGTTACCTATACAATTGTGCGGCCTGGTGGATTGAAGAATGAAGATAACTCCGACGCGATCGTGATGCAGAGTGCTGATACACTTTTCGACGGTAGCATCCCCAGGCAGAAAGTCGCCCAAGTTGCTGTTGAGGCGCTATTTGAAGCAGATGCACGCAATAAAATTGTCGAAATTGTTGCTAAACCTGAAGCAGCCCCAAAAAGCTTTAAGGAGCTATTTCAACAGTGCTGATATCCTAGAGGATTCTATTTCCCAAAACGATGTCTACGACAGGCTACGCCTACGCACTTTGTCAAGTAGCTTGCTTCATCTAAATTGACGGCCCTTGATTCCACTTTCTGAAGCGATCGCTTCTCTGTGAATGAGAGAGCGATCGCACATTCACCAGCAAATCAGTTTTATTCGGGGAAATACTCACTATTAAAAATATCTTCAGGAGTAAAAGGGCATTGTTCTGGAAAAATCTCAGGCGTTAAACCTGTTTTTTGAATTGCTTGCCTTCTGGCTTTTATATAAACTGCACCTAAGCAGTTAAGAGAATAATTATAAAGTGTTTTGGAACGAAAATAAAATTCTAGTTCATCACGGAAATTAGTTATTTCTATTTGCCAGCCTCGTTGACAATCTTCTTTTTCAGTTTCCCAATAACGATAAAGTAAAAGATGAATTAATAATTGTTTTAAATAACTTTCTACTTTTCGTCTTTGTTCAATTCCCAAAGCTTCAATTTCTTCTGCTAAATGTTGCCAATCAAGATTTTCAATATCTTTATTTTCTAATTGTTTAATTGTTGTTTCTACCCATAAATAATAATCTTCTTCGTAAAGGGTAGGTTCAACAGATTTTAATATTTCTGTTGTCATAACTAATCGCTGAAAAATCAACTATCTTATTATAACATAGGTAGGCGTAGCCCTTCGGCTGCGCTCAGGAACCACCCGCCCCAGGCATCGCTCTTTATCCTTCATCAGCAAAAAGCGCTCGCCTTCAGTTTCAGCCTGATTATTAGTAACAACTCGTGTGATTTTGAGGAGGATGATTTTATTGAATCAGTTTTTTGCCATATTGCATCTTCTGCTTCATACTCATAGGGCATGAGTTGATATAGTTCTGATTTACAGCACTCAGGAATAACGGATACCATGTAACTAACAATCAGGTGTGAACTTTACTGGAATAAGTTCGTCGATGATTTTTGTTAGCAAAAAAAGCGAATTGAAGGAGTCGGACTCTGAAAGGCTTTGAATTCAAAGGTGTTGAAAAACTTATTGGGCCAATAGCCGCGCTTCTCGGCTTTGTGTATTTGTTGCAATGGTATATTGGAGACTTGCGATCGCCTTCTGATCCCATCTTTGCAGTTCAACAGCCGCCTTTGGTCATGAAAAAAGGCGACCCCTATGGCGACCCCTATATCCGCGCTTTAATGCGAACCATCTCGGCGAGTGAGGCGAGTGGTAATCGTCCCTATTCGCTGTTGTATGGTGGACAGCAAGTCAACGACCTTAGCCGACATCCTGAGATATGCGTCACAATTGTCACAGGCCCCAACACAGGTAATTGTTCCACTGCTGCTGGCAGATATCAAATTATCAACATTACTTGGTATCGTTTAGTCCCCCGTTATCATCCAAAACCGATGCAGATGATGTTTTGGACTGCTTATAGTTTTGAAGCAGAATATCAAGATATAGTAGTTTACCGTTGGTTAAATGATTCTAAAGTTTGGGGAACTGATATTTCTCAACTGTTGCGTCAGGGAAAGTTGAATGATGTTTTGCGGCGGCTTTCTCCCACCTGGACAAGTCTAGGATATGGTATAGAAACTAATTCTGTTAGTAGCTCTTTACCTAAAGTTTATCAGAAAATGCTGCAAGAGGAATTAACCGCAGCTAATCAACCAACAGTTACGAATTTAACACCATCGCCAACTCCTTCTAGCAAGGCAGTAAAGAAGCAGTGAGGTTATCCTAATTTTTAACTTGGTGCATACAAAAAATCTTTGATATTTTCCACAAATGCCAAGGTATTTTCAAAGTGAATATTATGTCCAGCATTACTAATTATTTTTAATTGGGCAAATTCACAGAGTTGAGCCATTTCTGTATTAATAGATATAAAGTTTTCATCATATTTACCAACTAGTAATAACAGAGGAATTTTATTCTCTTCTAGCTTTTCCCACAAAGAAGGTTGGCATCCAGTGCCCATGAAGCGCAACGATTTATCTAATTCGTATGGATTATTTTGCAATCGACTTTCTATCATGCGATCGTATTCTGGATGATTTTTTATATCACCAAAAATTGGTTGATTATACCAATTTGATAAAAAATTTACCAAATCAGTTTTTTCAATGCTTCTTGTCAATTTACTGCCTATTTGCGTATCAATTTTAATGCGTTTTAATCGTTCTAATTTGGTTGGCAAACCAGGGGAAGCTGATTCCAGTAAAACTTTATGAAAACGTTCTGGAAAATTTAGGGTGAGGTATAAAGCCAACCTGCCACCCATTGAATAACCAACTAAAAAGCATTTAGCAATTTTTAACTCATCTAGTAAGTTGATTAAAGCATGAGCAGTGTTTGCTATTGTATAGTACTCGTCCCCACCCAAAACTTGAGTTTTGCCGTGTCCAGGAAGGTCAAGTGTTAAATAATAAAATTTGTCGGATAGTAATTTTATAGTTTCATCAAATTCATCTATGTTACCCATGAAACCATGCAAAAAAAGAATCGCTGCTCTATCTGGGTTGCCAATTAAAGAATAGTGAAACTGATAGTTTTCTATGATCATAGTCTAGCTAAAAACCATCGTTGCTATACAGCAAATTATCTTATGTATAAGCTTATTTTCCCGTTTCCTGTTTCTAGAAGGAAACGAGGAAAAAGGAGGAAAAGTCTATTAAAATAGGTTGTCTATCGGTTTGCAATATGATGTTGTGTGAATATCACGATGCACTACTGAATTTTAAGGTATCGCTGTTAATACATCACCAATTTGGCAAAATGTATTTTACATTATTTTTCTAATTATTAAGGTAAAAATCGATCTAAAGCAGCTTTTAACTGTTTAATTTCAACGTCAATATTACCCTCTTGTGCAGCTCTAGCAATACATTCAGTTAAATGTTCATCCAAAACAATTCGCGCTACCTTATCTAATGCGCCTCGCACTGCGGCAATTTGCAGTAGAACATCAGGACAAGGGCTATTTTGCTGCACCATTGTTTTAATACCACGAACATGTCCTTCTATCCGCGATAATCGATTTGCAATTCGCCGTAATGACTCTTCGCTATGGACGTGAGGATGAGCCGACTCTCCAGCCTCATGAGTATGATCTGTATGCTCGTGGCCTGTATCGTGATGGTGGGAATGTTCTACTTGTTGGGATGTTGGCAAGGATTCCTTACCTAATCGGTTTGATCCATTCATGGGTTATCAAAAGACTTGTATTATTAAGATCCTAGCCTAGTACCGCTGCGCGGAAGTCAAAAGTCAAAAGTCAAAAGTCAAAAGTCAAAAAACTTATAATCTGGGCTTTTTAACTGTTTGGAATGGTAGCTTTATTTACGCCATAGTGTACTAGTATTGTGTCAAGCTAAATTTGTTGGATTAAATAACAAACCGCAGAGGCTCAGAGAACACCTCATCTTTCTCAGCCCCTATTCCCCTAACTCTACTACTGACGATTGGCTCTTTCTTGGGGAATAATTTCTGTTACTACCCTACCGCTAGAAGGGCCGCCTTTAACAACAATATTTTCTGTTTGGAGATTACCAACGGCTGTTTCACCTGTAAAATTTAACCGTGGGTCAATTTGTCGATAAACGACATTTCCCTGAGCTTCAACTAACTTATTGTCTAAATACCAAGTTAATGTATTAGATTTCAAAGACTGGCGACGCTGACCAATGGCGTTGACGTTACCTGTTAAATAAACTGTTTTTTGTGGTATTCTCATTTCACCTTGATTGGCAGTGACGGTAATATTTTCGGCACGCTGGAACATCCGCACGGGGGAATTTGTAGTGACAGTTTCTGTGTTCATGTTCCAGGTGATAGAGTTACTAGTTATTTGCACTGGTGGGTCTAGTAAATCTAATTGAGCATTCTGTTGAATAGTGGCAATTTTGGTTTTTAAGTTGACTTCGGCAGAATTTCCCTTGCCGCTATCGCTAATTTTATTATCTTTGTAACGGTCAATTTGTAAAGGGCGATCGCCAATCAGTTTTTCTTCTTTAATATTCCAAATTAAATGCTCGGTTCTTACTTGTAACTGGGGATCAGTAGAATTTGCTACTACCCCTCCAGAAAATTCCATGCGCTGTTCACGGGTTTTAACTCGTGCTTCCTGCGCTACAGCTTGTAGTTGTTTATGACTACCGTTAATTTGCTTACGGACAATCAACAAATCTTCTTTGGGACGCCATTCTAATTCATTACCTTGCAATACAATTCCATTACTAGGATCTGTGGCAAATATTTTACCTTTAAGAAATAACTGCTTCCCATCTTGTTCAATATCTGCAACATCTGCTTTGATTTGGTAAACTACTTTGCCATCTTGGTATAGTTCACCATAAGGGCTTTCAGCCTGACCAATTTGTTTTTCTTTGGTGTATTTTGCGGTTTTAGCCCTGACTTTCCAAATCGGTCGTCCTACTTCATCTGCTTGTTCTAGGGTGACATCAAAGAAAGTCAAATTGCTATCTTTGTTAGATGAAGCCCCAGTATTTTGTTGAGAAGCTGTGGGAGATTTCCCCCCACAGCTTACTAAGCTAAATATTAAGAAAAAAATTAAAGGGAAAAGAAGGAAGGGAGGAGTAGAGGATAAATTTTTAATTTTTCTCTCGCCCTGTCTCCCCCTTTGATGAAATTGATACGCCATTATTCTTGGATTTCTAGATGTCCATCACTAGTTCTGGGGTCTTCCAAAAAACCGATCCCAGATAACGGGCGGTATGGATAGCTTTGGCGAGGGGTTTTTTGAATATCTTCTTTGATGGCTTCTAAATCAATGTAGCGATCGCTTACATTAATTAAGCTGTCGCTGGTCATCGAACGCAAACTCACCACTTCTACCCGCACGCCGCGATAGCTGACTGAATTTACCGCATAAGCCAAATCCCCATCACCGCTAACTAAAACTGCGGTATCATAAGAATCTACTAGCGCCATCATATCGACTGCTATTTCTACATCCAGGTTAGCTTTTTTAGAGCCATCTGGTAGCTGGACTAGATCCTTAGCAATGACTCGATAGCCATTGCGACGCATCCACAGCAGAAACCCCTGTTGCTTCTCGTTTGTCCGGTCTACACCAGTGTAGAAAAAAGACCGTAGTAGTCTAGAACCTCCAGTTAATCGACACAGTAGCTTTGTGTAATCAATTTCAATCCCTAGTTGCAGTGCAGCGTAAAATAGATTTGAGCCATCAATAAATATGGCTACCCTACCTCGATTCTCCAAAACCTGTTCTGGCGTAAAGATTGAATCGGTTTCAAAATTATTCAACATCATTGTGATACCTCAATTATTATCCCTGTTATTTTTGATAGAAATTACCAACTTTTAGATGCTAGTCACAGCGGCTTATGATAATGTTCCGGGACTAATTCAAGTTCAGCCCCGATAAATTTTTTGAGAAAATAAGAAATTGAACAAAATCAGACTTTGATAAGGATTAATCGTTTTTCGGGGGTTCTATTCGCTTAAAAATCGGTTGGGCTGTACCCAACTGTTGTTTACTTGATAGTATCCCCCATGTCGCATGGGTGGCAAAAGGAGCGGTGATTGAACTTTGTATTTGATCGTTAAAGTTTATTCCAAAGCCCAGTTGCTGATAAATATCGCTACTGATGTTCGGAATAATTGGGGATAGCAGATAACCTGCTAGTCTAACCGATTCTAGAACTGCGTACAGAACTTTTTCCACCGACTCCTGTTGTCCCTGTTTATATAATGACCAAGGAGCCTGTTCATCAATAAACTTATTACTGGCTTGCACCAGTGAAAGGATCGCCTCGCAGGCTTCACTGAAAGCTAGCTCTTGGTATGCTTGTTTTACATGTTCCCCTAGACGTAAACCAATTGTTTTCAATGGATTTTCGTCAGAAATTCCTTTATTGCCGATTGATGGGACATTATTATCAGCGCAGTACTTCTTCACCATGTTCAAGGTGCGATTGAGCAAATTACCTAAATCATTTGCCAAATCTGCATTCAAAACATTAATGAACCTTACTTCATTAAAATCTCCATCCTTGCCAAAATCGATTTCCTTAAGGAAGTAATAACGAACGGCATCACTACCATAGCGCTGAACTAACGTTATAGGATCAAGGGTATTACCCAGACTTTTGCCCATCTTTTGACCATCTTTAGTCAAAAAGCCATGCCCAAATACTCCATCTGGCAAGGGTAAGCCAGCCGACAACAGCATTGCTGGCCAGTAAACTGCATGGAAGCGCAGAATATCTTTACCAATTAGGTGCAAGTTAATCGGCCACCATGTTTCTAAGGCATTTGCTAAAGTCGGTTCTGCATCTGGTTCTAGTAATGCCGTTACATAACCTAACAGCGCGTCAAACCAGACATAAAGGGTGTGCTTGGGATCAACTGGTACAGGAAAGCCCCAATCTAGATTTACCCGCGAAATTGAAAAGTCTTGCAGACCTTGATTTACAAAGTTAAGAACTTCATTGCGCCGACTTTCTGGTTGAATAAAATCTGGTCTAGATTGATAAAATTCTGTTAGCTTAGTTTGATATTTGGATAAGCGGAAAAAATAGTTTTGCTCGTCTCGCCACTCTACTTCTTTGTTAGTATGAATCGCGCAACGGTGTCCTTCTAGCAAATCCCGTTCTTCTTTGAATTCTTCGCAGGATACGCAGTACCAGCCTTTTTGTTGCCCCTGGTAAATATCACCAGATTTCCAGACTCGATCAAAGAATTCTTTGACGATCGCTTCATGACGAGGTGCAGTAGTCCGACTAAAGCGATCATATTGAATGTCGAGTAATTGCCACAAATTAACGAAGCTAGGGACAATTTCATCACAAAACTCTTGTGGTGCTTTGCCTAAAGTTTCTGCCGATCGCTGAATCTTTTGCCCATGTTCATCTGTACCTGTAATTAGTAATACCTTATGCCCTAGCAGCCTGTGAAATCGCGCCACTACATCTGCTGCGATCGTCGTATAAGCACTGCCTATATGGGGCACATCGTTTACATAATATAGCGGTGTTGTTAGTGCAAATGTCTTTTCTGTTTTTTTGACTAGATTCATGCAAAATAAAAATTAACTTATAAAACGTTTTACTTTTATCGGAAAAACCAAGCAATTATACAATATTCTTTCTATTTTTTCCAATAATACCTTAATATTAGCAAACTTTTCAGATCAAAAATTGTTTTGTAATATGCATCAATTCAACTCATTTTTGCCTACAACAGCGAATCATTACCATAATTTTTTTGAATACTTTATATTAGAAATTATTGTGATCAAAAATACATAATCCAGAATCCGGAAAATCTATCTGGTTTTGTGGATTAGATATTTCTATCTTAAGACGGTCATGGCAATAGTAAAGAAATGTAAAAATTAAATTAAGATAAACTGCCATATTTACTGGAAAAATATATTGATTAGGTATGAGTCGAAATAGCCCCCTAGAGATTTCTCGCGCTTTGGTGGCGGCGCTTTCAACCCAAATGTTTCGTTATTACGAGGATCGCATTCCCCAGGATGCCAGCGTTTTGGTAGTCAGCAATCACCGCAGCTTTATGGATGCACTAATTTTAATGGCGGCGTTATCGAGTCCGATTCGCTTTGCTTGCCATCACTACATGGGACAAGTGCCAGTAATGCGGGAGATTGTCACTGGACAATTGAGGTGTTTTCCTTTGGAAGAAACTCAAAACCGCCTGCAAAGCTTTTTTTCGCAATCACAGATGCTGTTGCAGTCCAGGCAGATGGTGGGAGTCTTTCCAGAAGGAACTCAACCAATGGTGAAATTTACTCAGCCAAACCAAATGGGTGAATTTCAGCGCGGATTTGCCCATTTAGCATTACGGGCTGATGTGCAGGATTTAGCAATTTTGCCGATCGCGATCGCCTCCTTAGAAGAGGTAAACACGAATGGCTTCCCCTTAAGGCTTTTGAGTCTATTTGACCCTTCAGAACCTTTATTTAACCAAAGTGGTTGGCATCCTCTGGTATTTTATCGTCGGGTTGCAGTGTTAATCGGTCGCCCTTATTGGATTACGCCCCAACATCATCAAAAATATCATGGCAAGCAAGCCAGAACTGTTGTGGCTGAACTGACAGAACACTGTCATGGTGAAATTAGCACTTTACTGCGTCAAGGTTGCTATTAGAGCCATTCGATTTTGGATTTTGGATTTTTAATTTTGGATTCTCTTCACGACTTTCAGTAGCTTGTTCCAAGACATTTTTTGTTTTTACTCAAAACTACCGAAGCTCGTAACAGCAACAATCAGCAGTCCAAAAGTTTTATACCATTGACTAATGACCAATGACTAATGACCAATGACTACAAGAGAAGTTGAGCTAAATCCTTGTTTTCTAACTCCTAAACGAGTCAAGCCAGAGTATCCCCTGTTGGTATATTTGCCAGGAATGGATGGAACTGGTCAACTATTGCGATCGCAAACGGCTGGATTAGAAACTGGCTTTGATGTCCGTTGTTTGGCGATCCCACGCAAAGACCTTAACACTTGGGATGTGCTAGCTAAGAGTGTATTGGACTTGATCCACGCCGAATTAGAAAAAAGCTCTCACAGACCAGTTTACCTGTGTGGTGAGTCGTTTGGTGGTTGTTTGGCAATGAAAGTAGCAATCCAAACGCCGCATTTATTTAAGCGAATTATCTTAATTAACCCAGCTTCGTCCTTTCGTCTTCGCCCTTGGTTGAATTGGGCATCTCAACTTACTTACTTGGTGCCATCAGAATTGTATGATGTTGGCGCACTGGGGTTGTTGCCGTTTCTAGCATCTTTGCCACGCATTTCTCGGAGCGATCGCCATGAACTGTTGAAAACTATGCGTTCTGTCCCCTCAGAAACCGTTCTTTGGCGGTTGTCTTTACTGCGAGAATTTGATGTTGATAACAAGCAGTTAGGTCGCTTAAATCAACCAGTTTTGTTGATTGCTGGTGGTAGCGATCGCCTTTTACCTTCTGTAACTGAAGTGAAGCGCATAGCAAATATCTTACCAAATAACAAGATTGTGGTGTTGCCCCATTGTGGACACGCTTGCTTGCTAGAGCAAGATACTAATCTCTATGAAATTCTTAAGGATAATGATTTTTTAGAAAGTAAAGCTGATATAAGTACAGAGTTAGAGGTAAGAGGATAGGGTGAAGGGCGATCTAACAGCTACTTAAAAACTCGACCTAATTTTGTGTAAGTGATTTTCATCATGCCTCTTACAATAAAGTGCTAGCTTAACATTAAGCTCCAGGTTGTAACACTACTAGCTGAGTAGGGTTTTCAATCGTTAGTTGACAAGTGCCTTCTTCTAGTTCTATTGGCTCTACTCCAATAATATTGACTTGTTTTCTATTAATGATTTCTGGTGAGCTACCATCCGTAATTTTGTTCAGCGTTTGTGAAGAAACAAAGACTTGGCAGGTTTTATGATTTTCTCGTTCCAATCGTAATCGAATTGTTCCATTGCCCTGGTTGGTGAAACCAGCCACTCGTCCTAGAATCCCTTGAGATGTTGCGTTACAAAAAAATTGTACGGGATTTCTACTAAAATTAGCGCAAGATAAAACTTGATCTACTCGTAATGCAATCGTTCTAAATTGTTTATAGTCTGGCTCTTTTCCTATGTCGTAGTTTGCCTGTTCCTTAATTTTTTTAGGTGCATTTTCTAAAATGTTTTGAATCTGCTTTTGAACAGTAGGAGTTAATTTTGGAGATAAGTAAACTCCTGTGCCTGGAATTTCTCTACTAATTTGAATTACTCGAAATTGTGGATCATCCTTGATTGTAGTGTATACAACTGCTCCTATATCTGCTTGTTTATTAGCTACTAGCTCTCGAATTTTACTGCTTCTATGTCCTGCCGTTACAGTCATAGATTTTCCATATAAATCATAGGTAGGCATATAGAAGCTCGAAGCTGAATTGAAATCTCCAAGCGCGATAGTTGTTGTAGACTTAATATCTTTAATTGACTTAATTGAACTATCAGATATAACAAATAAAGCTGATTGATAACTAAGTAGATACTTAGGAAACATTCGGACTAACCATTTGTAACTATTATCTTTAGCTCGCATTCCATTCATGGGTGAGTTAGCAAACACGATATCCCATTTGTTTGTAGAAATATTATTTTGAGCTTCTTTATATGTAATTTCAGAGTTACCTTCAACTACTACATCTATGGCTTGAGAACCGAGTTGTTTTTTTAAGTATGTTTTAAATTCTGAATACTGCTTAGGTGAAGTGACAATGCCTACAATAAGAGGTTTTTTAGTAATATCTTTATAACAAATACTATTTACTCTTGTTTCAGTAGCGGTTTCGCATAGTGTTTGATTAAAATAATACAGAATAGCAAATATTCCTGCTCCTACTACTACAAAACAAGAAAGGATTTTAGAAAAATGAATATATTTGTTATGAGGTGGTTCTACAGTAGTGCCAACAGGTATTGTATCTTTTTTTGGAGGTGGTTCTACAGTGGTGCCAACAGGTTTTAGTTTTGGAGATTCTACTGGAAGTTTTACTGTAGTGTGGTCAGGCGGCTGAACATTTATAAGTCTTTCGATTTTTTCTAGTGAGATTCCTGTGAGTTCGCTAATAATTTTTTTAATCCCAACTTCGTTGAATTTTGCAGCAACATTTTCCTTAGTTCTAATACTGCCTAAAACCTGTTGTATTTTGGATACGTGGCAAATTTGCACTGATCTTCCAGCTTGAAAAGTATTAATAACTGCACCTTCTATTTCAAATTTTGTTGTATCTGGAGCGACAACAAAATAATTAACCCAGAAAGGAATATCCTGAAATATACAAGACCGAAGTTTATCTTTAATAACTAGGCTGTATCGTTCAACCTGTATGTATGGATTGCCGCCAACAGCTTCAATTTTTTTATTATCAGAAAACCATGTTTCGTTGGCGCTTCCTGTCCACTTTCCTTTATATCCTTTTGCCTCCAAACATACAAATACTCCTGGCTCCATAACCAGCAAAGCATCGATTTGGTGAAGGCTTGAACCGAAAGCCTCTCTAAAAGCAAAACCCATAAGGGCATAACCGGCAAGTTGTGCTTGCTCTAGAGTTGTTTTTAATTCTCTCTCAAAACCTTGAAGTTCAACTCCCTCTGGTAAAAGCACTTTCATAAGATTTTTTCATAATTTATAACACTGACATTGAAATGTTTAGAATAATTTTGCATTAAGCCGAGATGATTGTAAGTACGCTTGCTACTAACTAATCTTTGTAAAAATACTTCTTTACTAAATCTGTTCCCTTCTGTCCCATTTTCTCCAACATCTCCTCAATTTTCCTCATCGCTAGCGGCGAGGGTTTAGAACGTCCATTTTCCCAACGGTTAATTGTGGTATAAGTAACACCTAGAGTAGCTGCAAACTGTTCTTGCGTTAGCCCAGTCAAAAGCCGCAGATCACGAATGATTTGCCCCACGTCTGGCTGATTGATAGCCAAGGGTTTTTTTATAGTCATTTAGATTTGAATCTTTACCTTCTAGTTTAAATAGCTGATGCTATGTTATTTATTACATACTAACAGCGTAAAATCGCTGGTTTCATCAGTTAATATACTGAAATTATGTTTTTATGGTGAACTTATTTTGCTTTAATTAAGGGAATTTTTTAAGTAATGTTCAATTTGAATTCAAGCGAGTCCAAATTGGTCAACAGCGTAGTTTACCGCCGTAGGCATCGCCTCAGCTTCTCCGATAACTGAAGAGCGATCGCATAATATACAAATTGTGCATTATCAAAATAAATTTTTATGAAAACTCTTCAACTACCCCAATTCCTAAACCAATTCCCAAGCCTAAACCTGTTAAGCGCCAGAATCCTACAAGTTGAGTATAAAGGTGAGAGATGAGTGCTATTCAGCTTCTTTGAGCCACTCTTCATAACCACAAACAAGCAAACGCTGTTTCACCTTGTCAATAGCTTCAGCCTTTGGCAGATCAGTTGTTACTACACGATACACATCATTGAGAACAACCGCATAATGCCTTCCTGTGTAGTGAGCTACAATTTCTGCTAAGTTTCGATCTGACATTTCATCATAAAACAATGCCAACAGTGGCAAATAGTCTTGTGTTTCTATTCCATTGGGAAAAGCACACTGAATCAGTTTATAGGTACTTAAAAGATAAGGTGCAATAGTAATTTGCATAATTAGTTTCCTGTTAAAGGGCAAGGCAGATGGATATACACATTGAACTTTACACCCTGAGAAAGTGCTGCTCTGACCGCTTTAGCATCTGCTGTCATTGTCACAATTTCTAACTGATCCCCTGTTCCTAAAATGATGATATCATTTGTCCCCAAACTTCTAGTCGGCTGTAAGTTTAGAGCTACAGTTGAGGGATTGTCAGGTATGATATTTAATCTTTGCAGTAATCTACTCGCTCTCGTCTGTTCTGATACTCCGCCTGACCATTGAATAATATCAGTAACTTCTTTCAACGCTGTTTGAGTAATTAGCATTTGTTGCCCTTGTACATATTGTCGTAATTGATAGCGGACAGGTGAGCCTTCAGAAATAAACGCAAACACAGTACCTGTGTCTAAATTGACCATTTAAACGCCACACTCAACGCGATTATTTTATGGGAATTAGGTGACTTTCCGTAAAAACGTGACAGGAATTATTGATCTATAACTTGTACTTGTCGGCAGATGTCAAGCCGCTCATACTTCGCTACAAGTTAAAGAGAAAGGCTTTACAAGATGGTGTCAAGCAATGACAGACAAACCCCAAAAAATACAGGTGAATAAATCAGTTAATTCATCCAGAGAAGCTTCAGAAGTAAAAATTCAGGCTCAATCATCAGTAGAAAATCAACAGTCTATAGTAGAGTCTTTTATTAAAACTGTTGCTGAGACAGGCAAAGCAGTTTTAGACACGGCAGTAGGGGTGGGAGAAGCAACAGCCAAAGAAACACACAAGTTAATTGAGCAAACAACTCAAACCAGTGGTCAGGTTGTGAATCGCCTCAGCGAAAATTGGCTGATTAGAAAACTATCTGGAGTATTAAATCTAAATTGGCTAATTGGTACTACTGACGCTGTTGATTTGGAAAAAGCAGAAGTTGCTGTAAACAAGCTCAAGCAACAGTATCCAAATGAATCAGCTAGCCAGATTGCTCACCGAATCATGGTCGAAAAAGCAACTCAAGCAGGCACTGTTGGACTAGCAACTAGTATTTTGCCCGGAGTAGCAGTTGCATTGTTGGCAATTGATTTAACAGCAACAACAAAATTGCAATCAGAAATGCTTTATCAGATTGCATCTGTCTATGGGCTAGATTTAAAAGATCCTGCTCGTAAAGGTGAAGTTTTGGCAATTTTTGGTCTGGCGTTGGGTGGAAGCCGTCTGTTGAAAGCTGCGGGATTAGGCTTGCTGCGAAATATACCTTTGGCGGGTGCAGCGATCGCAGCTAGTTCAAATGCGACGATGATCTATTCATTGGGGTATGCTGCTTGTCGATTTTACGAAGCCAAGCTAGATGAATCAACTTCCCTCGCATCGCCACAGACACTAGCAACATTAAAAGCTGAAAGTGAAAAATATCTAGAAACTGCGATCGCTCAAGAAGCCGTCATGGATCAAATCTTAGTTCACATGATCCTGGCTAGTCATCCAGAGAAGGCTTGGGAAGAAATTTTGCCAGAATTACAAGCTCTAAACCTCAGTCAGAACTCGTTGGATGCCATTGCCCGAAATATCAAATCGCCCAAGCCTTTAGATGTACTGCTCAATCAGCTAAATCGTGATTTTGCCATGCCCTTGCTGGCTCAATGTTACAAAATTGCCCAGCTTGACAATAAGACTACAGCAGTTGAGCAAGAAATAATACAAGCGATCGCTCACAAATTTGACATTGATAGAAATGGAATTAGGGCATAGGGCATGGGGCAGAGTAAGGTGATCGCCGCAGGCGGGGGAATCTTAAACGAACTGTATTGCTATGTAACCACCATTAGCCAGATGTTGGAAATCTTCGTGTATTACACAATAAAGTGCAGAATGTGGGTGATAAGATTCGCAATAGCCACCCAAAAACCAGAATGCTCGAAACGCTGCTGGTGTAAGTGTTTTAGCAAATTAGGCAACGCTCTTCTATATAAAGAAATAACTTCCCATGTAGAGCGCCGTTGCCTAATCTCTAAACTCCGATAACCATATCAACTTTATGGGCATTTAGCATTGGTCAGCGATCGCAGTTCTGTAGCGTAGTAATGTGGTCAATTTATTCAGGCTTCTGTGGGCGTGGGTTAGTAAAGATATAGGCAAGAGAAAATATTTTAAAAGTCTGATTGTCTTCATAAAAAGAAGTCTCCCAAATTTCGTTAAAGAGTGGCAGAGAAGATACGTGCTGTTCGGGAACACATTGTAAAGTTATTTAACACTCTTTTATGTCTCTGGTAAGAGAAAAAAGATGTTGACGTTGAATCTTGTTCAAAACCTTGTTTTATCAACCGAAATAAAAAATCTTTGTTTGTAACCAAGTAGGTATAAACAAGGTTTTGAATATTTTATAACGAGAGGAAAAAACAGCGTTAATTAAACGCATCACAACTTTCGTTATAAGCTTTTCAAGATTTATCCAAGATGCAGCAATGAGTTTTAACACACCGCATATACACTAAAATATATTACTGAAAAAAAGTGTCAATTATTTAGCAAATAAATTAACAGTTATGTAGGGGCAAGATGTTGCGATCGCAAAAAGCCCAATCAAATAGTTATGCTTGTCAGGTTTCAAATCGTTCTAGGCTGTGGATCACAGGGTTACAGTCTGACGATGAAAATCAACCGTCACGGACGTGTTAAAGTTCTCACTCAACAAGAGACACAACTAATCTTCAGTCACGACTTAGACAATAACCGCGATAAAACCTTGTTCGGCGTGTGCTTGTTTAGTGCCTGTAGAATCCAATACGGTTCAGTTAAGCATTTTTTCTTTCTCTCTGTATCCTCTGCACCTCTAAAGAGTTTTAACCTTAACTGAACCGTATTGAAATATAACTACCTCTCTTTGTTTCAAACCTTTTCCCTTTATATAGCAGTCGCCAATACGGTTAGGACGCTGTACGAAGAACATTTTCCATAG
>JAHCSU010000239.1 GCA_023522315.1 Nostoc sp. CCCryo 231-06 | reverse complement strand
TTAGCGTAGCGGTAGCGAGTCCGCGAGCGTCATTGCGAATTGCGAATTGTTTTAACTTTTTTAAGTCAGTCATAGGTTTTTTAATAAAAATTAACATTCATCCCGTGTCACAATAAAAGAAGAGGAACAAATACTCATTGTGTTAAGGAGGGAGTTATGGTAGCGCTCACCGAAAAAACTGAAAAACGGCTCACCATACAGACTGTAGAGATTGCTCAAGAGACGACGGCTATTCGCTCTTTGGATTGGGATCGCGATCGCTTCGATATTGAGTTTGGTCTGCAAAACGGTACTACTTATAACTCGTTTCTCATCCGTGGGGAGCAGACTGCCTTAGTTGATACCTCCCACGAAAAGTTTCGTCAACTATACTTTGATACGCTCACCGGACTAATCAACCCAACAGATATTGATTATTTAATTATCAGCCACACCGAGCCAGACCATAGCGGTTTAGTTAAAGATTTGCTGCAAATAGCTCCAGAAATTACCGTTGTCGGTTCTAAAGTGGCGATTCAGTTTCTTGAGGATTTCGTACATCAGCCATTCAAACGGCGGATTGTGAAAAATGGCGATCGCTTAGATTTGGGCAACGGACACGAATTTGAATTCGTGATTGCTCCAAATTTACATTGGCCCGATACCATTTTTAGCTTTGACCACAAAACAAAAATTCTCTACACCTGCGATGCCTTTGGGCTGCACTATTGTTCAGATAGCACCTTTGATGAAGACTTGGCGGCTATCGAAGAAGACTTTCATTACTACTACGATTGCTTGATGGGGCCAAATGCCCGGTCAGTTTTGTCTGCCCTGAAGCGGATGGCGGAATTGAAAACCATCGGTATGATTGCCACAGGACACGGCCCATTATTGTCTCACAATGTTGAGGAACTAGTTGGACGTTACCGCACTTGGAGCCAAACGCAAGCCAAGCCAGAAACGGCAGTGGGAATATTTTACGTTTCCGAATACGGATATAGCGATCGCCTCGTGCAAGCAATTGCCAACGGTATCGGTAAAACTGGTGTCGCCGTGGAAATTGTCGATTTGGGATCTGAAGTCGATTTACAAGAACTGCGGGAATTAGTTAGCCGTTGTGCTGGGCTAATTGTTGGTTTACCTCCGGCTTCTGGTGCTGCTAGCATCCAAGCTGCACTCAGCACAGTTTTAGGATCTGCCAAAGAAAAGCAAGCTATCGGCGTGTTTGAAACCGGCGGTGGCGATGATGAGCCGGTAGATCCTTTGGTGAGTAAATTCCGCAATTTGGGTTTGACAACGGTTTTTCCAGCGATTCGGATTAAAGAAACACCCACAGAAAATACCTACAAGTTGTGTGAAGAAGCGGGTACTGACTTAGGGCAATGGGTAACACGCGATCGCAGCATCAAAGCCATGAAATCTCTTGGTGCTG
>JAHCSU010000238.1 GCA_023522315.1 Nostoc sp. CCCryo 231-06 | reverse complement strand
TCTAAGACCCCGTGCTTATAGCACGGCTTTAATTTACTAGAGTTACATTCTTCACTAAATCTGTTTTAATAGTGGAATGCTAACCATGAATTACCGCTATCGAATCTACCCAAATATCACTCAAGAACAGTCGCTCCTTGAGTGGATGGACATTTGTCGCGTTGCCTATAATTACGGGCTGCGAGAAATTAAGGATTGGTGCAATAGCCGGAAATGCATGGTTGACAGATGCTCGATTAACCATGAATACATCATGGCTGCGGATACTCCTTTCCCTAGCGAAGTAAATCAGCTTAATGCCCTGCCAAGTGCAAAAAAGGTATTCCCTCGGTTAGGAGAAGTGCCTAGTCAAGTTTTGCAGCAAGCTATCAAGCAGTTGCATCGAGCGTGGGAGGGATTTCAGAAAGTTGGGCATGGGTTTCCCAGATTTAAAAAGTTTGGGCAATTCAAATCTTTGCTTTTTCCACAGTTTAAAGAAAATCCTATAGTTAGATTAAATATCAAACTTCCTAAACTGGGTATTATTCCGATTAACTTACATCGCCCAATTCCAAATGGATTTGTGGTTAAGCAAGTTCGGATTATCAACAAAGCGGATATTTGGTACGCTTCTATCAATATTCAGTGCGACGTGAATGTTCCTGAGCCGATGCCTCATGGTCATCCGATTGGGGTTGATATCGGGCTAGAAAAATTCTTGGCAACTAGCGATGGTGTTCTTGTAAAATCGCCCAAATTTCTGAAAGTGATGCAAAGCAAGCTGAAATTGCTGCAACGCAGACTTTCCAGAAAAAAGAAGCGCTCTTTGAATTACGAGAAACAAAGGATTAAGGTTGCTAGACTTCACCACACGATTGATAACACTCGCAAGGACTTCCATTTCAAACAAGCTCATACCCTTTGTGACACTGGTGATATGGTCTTCATGGAAGACTTGGATTACCGAACTCTCTCAATTGGGATGCTTGGGAAACAGATGCTTGATGCTGGATTCGGACAGTTCCGAACTATTACCAAGTATGTCTGTTGGAAGCGTGGTAAATTCTTCAGGGAGATTAGCGCAAGGGGGACATCTCTTGAGTGTCCTGAGTGTGGTGTAGAAGTTAGAAAAAACTTGAGTGCTAGAGTACATCATTGTCTTAGTTGTAATTACACGACTGATAGAGATGTTGCCAGTGGACAAGTAATCAGAAATAGAGGAATAGAACTAATTAGTACGGCGGGACACGTCGGAATCCAAAACGCCTATGCAGACGGTTTGCCGGGGACTGAGATATCTCAGTCTAGGTCAAAGTCGAAAACCCGTAAGGCTGCGTTAAAGCGCCGCTCGATTGGGAGCAACTAGGAAAACTAAGAAGTGATTCTTAGATGCTCCGAGGCTTCTCCCAAGGGGAGACGCAAGCGCGAACAGCCCGGAGTCATGTCACCAGAGGATTGTCACGAAAAACCTGACATGAGTGCCTAACACACCCCTATATAAGATGGTGCGTTAGGCTAAAGCCGTAACACACCCTACTTAAAATTTACTTAGTACAGCTTTGCGTAAAATCGTAGCGTTTTTAATGCAAGGGGACGCATTGGCATTGTCAGCCGATGCGTTGGCATTGCAGGGTATTGCCAAATTTAATTCGCTACAAATTAATGAAATGCTGTACTTAACCCAATTGTAGGAAGTATTTTAATAAGTAATTGTGTCAATCTAGCAAATAATTTTTTAATGGATTTACTTATGGCTAAAAAATCTCAACCCAATCTAGAACAATACCAAGATGTCAGATTATCTGCCACCACAAGAATTTGGGTAATTACAGTCGCCATTCTCGGAGTTTGCGTCCCACTGTCAGCCGTTACTAGAAGCGGTGCTATTCTTCCTTTAGTTGCAATTGGTGGGGCAGCTGTTGGTACGGTTGCTGTTTGGCGTTCTGATGAGCAAAAATCAAAAACTAACTATTTGCAACAGCAGCAGATAGAACTGCTAGAGCGGAGATTAGCGAATTTAGAAACAATTGTTAGCAGTGATGACTTGAACTTGCAAATGAAAATTAAACAGATTGAAGCAAGGGATACTTTTGGCGACTCCTCTGATCTAAGTACTACACCCAGACAACCAAAACGCAAAGGTTAAAATAATTCGTAATTCGTCATGGGCTACGCTCTAAGCAAAGCAATCGCTCTTCTATGACTCTGGAGAGAGAATAATCCAAGCGATTAGAAATTGCGGCTACACAAACTCTCGTCCGCCTGCGCGGACTAACGCCAAAATAGGGTTTCAAATTTAATCTGACGAGAGTAATAAAAGAGCGCTATGCCGCAGGCTTTACGTAATTCGTAATTATTATACCGTAAGGGTTTCATTGATTTGGGATGGGTGGTTTACTTCCGCCGTGCTGTAATACGTTATTTTTGTGTAGGGATTTGTTGACTTAAGGTTACGACAGCCTTTAAAATCCCTCTCACATTAAACTTTACTTTGCGGTTATAACTGTTTCTACGGAAACAGTATCTTGTTCTCCATCTCCGTTAGAATTGACTGACATCATTTAATTCTATATACTTCAACTGCATCAGTTCATGAAATGTCTAAGTGCAATAATCCCTATCTTTCCCAGAAACATCTGCTAATTGCTGTGTTTTATTAGACTACTAAGAATTACTGTATTTTTAATTAACTAAGGTTATAAACTTGAGTAATTGCATTGGTATAGCTTACCGTAGGTATGCAATAGTTTGCCGCAGGAATGCAGATGGATTGGATTAGCTTACTCAAATCTCAACAAGCTGACTTCCTTCAACGTGTGAAAAAACCTAAAACTTATGACTTATCTTTGCTGGAAAGTCAAGTCAAAGGTTGTCACACGGAAATTATGGCTTTTTGGGGTGAGCCTTTGGCTAGACTCCAAGAACTTTCTCGCCAACAAGCAGAAGTTCTTGCCAAAAATCCGCCGCCGACGCCGCCTGAATATCCTGAGCCTCCTGACTGGACGATACCTTTTCCGAAATACTTCCAACAACAAGCCCAAGATTATCTTTTGCGGGAGTATATTGTTGACGGGGTGATAACTGAACGTTTAGGGAAGTTGGTAAAAAAGGTATCACAAGATACCGTGCAAAACATGGTTTTAGATGATGAGGGAAATTTGTGTGGCGAAAGCAAATTTTCTTATGTACTAAAAGATAATCCTCAGCTAAGTGTTCAAGTTTATGTTGCTGATGGAGAAAGTTTTAATGGTATTAAGAAAGACAAAATTCGGTGGTCGGTTACTCAAGAAGATTTAAGAAAGCACCAAGTATTAATTTTTCTGTGTTTGTTTTATCCATCTACAGATAAGCTAGGATACGACGAAAAACAGAGCATAATTACAGGCTTTTTACCTGCAAATCAAATTGAACTTACTGAACCAAAACTCTACATTAATCCGAGTCACTTGTTGTATGCGGGGGGGTTGAGTTGGTATTTAGAATCACTTATTGGTAAAAAAGACACGTCGTCATTAATTAATGAGAATGCGATCGCAGATACAATACAGACTCTACCATCAGAGCATTGTCTCAAGGATATTGTCGGTGACTGGGAATGCTGGCAAACTTTGCAAGGACACACCAGAGGCATTAATTGCCTAGCTTTCAGTTCGGGGTGTAATAATGGCAAAGCTTTACCCATATTAGCAAGTGGTAGTCGTGGAGAGACGAAACTCTGGGATTTAAGCAAGGGTGAATTAATAGATACATTATCAGAGTATCCTTGGGTGATATCTGGGCTAGTGGATGAAGTGAATTCCCTGGCTTTTAGTTCAGATGGACAGACTTTAGTTAGTTGCGGTGCAGATTCTACAATTAAGCTTTGGCACGTAGGCGCACTAGACTTGATAGATATTTTGCACAAACATAATGGGGTAGTGCGGTGTGCTGCCTTCACCCCAGACGGCAGAATGTTAGCTACAGGCGGAGATGATAGGAAAATTCTGTTTTGGGATTTGATGCAACGTCAGGTTGCGATCGCACTCTCTTTAGATGATACAGCTGCTCATTCCCTGGTTTTAAGTCGAGACGGGGAAACTTTAGTTACAGGTAGCTATCGCAAAATTAAAGTTTGGCGCACCTTACCCCAGACGGGAGTCAAAAGTTTAAAGGATGCAGAACCACTGCATACCCTCATGGGTCATTCTCACATTGTTGGTTCCTTGGCGATTAGTGCAGATGGTAAAATGCTCGTCAGTGGTAGCTGGGATCAAACAATCAAAGTTTGGCAATTGGAGACTGGGGAATTACTTCATACTCTGAAAGGACATAGAGATAGAGTATATGCGATCGCATTAAGTCCCGATGGACAAATTATCGCTAGCGGTAGTGCTGATAAAACCATCAAGTTGTGGCATTTACAAACCGGGGAATTGCTGGGTACGTTTACAGGTCATGGGAATATAGTTACAGCATTAGCTTTCACAGCTTCCGGCGAGATGTTGGTGAGTGGGAGTTTGGATAAGACAATTAAAATTTGGCAACGAAGTTGAATGTCTGGGGAGCGATGGCGTACGCGCCATGAAACGGTGGCGATCGCAATTCGATTAATATCGTACCAAGTAAAAGTGCGATGCCTACGGCGGGCTGCGCCTACGCATTCCAAATGAAAAGCTGAATACAACAGCTTGAGTTTGCGAGGGATGCGAGGCGTAGCAAGCTTTAAGAGTAGGCGATCGCATGCCCATAATAAAACTATCTCCTCTATGCTATTTGCTTATGACTATTGCCAGTCAACCCCAACTAACTTTAGACGAGTTCCTCAAACTGCCAGAAACTGAGCCAGCATCAGATTTTATTAACAGGGAAATCATTCAAAAACCAATGCCCCAAGGTGAACATAGCTTGATCCAAGCTACTCTTTGCGAAACAATTAACGGTATAGCTAGAAGCCAGAAAATTGCTTGCGCTTTCCCAGAATTGCGCTGCACTTTTGGCGGTGCTGCGATCGTCCCCGATGTGTGTGTGTTTCGCTGGGATAGAATTCCTAAAACTCCATCTGGCAGAATTGTTAATCGCTTTGAAATTCATCCTGACTGGGCAATTGAAATTCTCTCTCCAGACCAAAGATTAAAAAAAGTATTGAGTAAATTATTGCATTGTTTACGCAATGGTACTGAACTCGGCTGGTTAATCAACCCTGAAGACGAAAGTGTGCTGGGGATTTTTCCTGGACAGCGATTGGAATTATACGAAGGATCTGGTAAATTACCCATTCTTGAGGGTATCGAATTAGAACTGACTGTAGAACAAGTTTTTGGCTGGTTGAGTTTGACGTAAAAAAGCGAACGCATTTCCTAGAGAAAGTTGAAAAGGAGTAACTCCCCAGGTAGGGCTGTAAGGATTATTCCATTGGCAGAAAAATTATGGTA
>JAHCSU010000237.1 GCA_023522315.1 Nostoc sp. CCCryo 231-06 | reverse complement strand
TACCGCCGTAGGCATCGCAGGATAATTAAGAAAAGCCTGAAAACTTCCTCAAGATCCTTAATTCACATCACGATGCATTTGTACAGTGCGTAAGTGCTAAGGCAAACGCGTCTAAAGTAGTCTGCTTCACAACTAAAGTTAAGAACTAACGGCAAAATCAGCATTTCTCATTTGATAAAGAGTTTTTGGTACATACCTCGCCCCAAGCAATACCCTGAGCAAGCCGTTGAGTGGGCGTGCTATCTCTTAGACTAATGACTAATGACTAATGACTAATGACTATTTTCCTAAATTCCGCTTCATTTGTTCTAACTCATCCTGAGTTTCCCAGCTACGGAACTTTTCTTCTAAGTCATCAAAGCCACCAGAATAACTGCTAGTTTTATTCGACCAGCCGCTAGTTTCAAAACGCTGCTGGGTTTGCGCTTTAGCACGATCTGTCTGTGCTTCGGCTGCTTTAGCTTGCACTTCCTGTCGCCGTTGCTGAATTTTTTGCAGTAGTTCCTGAGATTGGTTAATGCGTTCTTTCAGCCCTTGCATGTGTCCCCAGCGCTGATTTCCTTCGCGCAACAGGGCTGCTTCTCGTTCACCTGCCGCACTTGCCAAATCTTCTCTGTCGGCGTTTTTGGCTTTTTGAATACGGATATGCCAACGCTGAATTTCTTGAGCGGTGGACAGAATTTCTTCTTGCGATCGCTTCTCTTGTACTTGTAAATCTGCGATCAGCTTTAATGTGCCTTCCTCTTGCTCACGCAGCTGTTCTAGCAGCGCCTCTAACTCCAAATGTGGATTGTTACGCAAGAATTCTTCTAAACGGTTTTCTAGAAACCGACTCAAATCATCAAATAATCCCACTGCTAGAACTCCAGAGATTGGGTGCGTGACTATTTTATTGTAGTAGTCAGGTGAACTTCTGAGTGTTAGTTAGATTTCAAAGTTGGGAAGAATGTATTTGGTGAAAATACGCAAGCAACGCTAACCTACAAGATAAGGCTTTAATCAGTATGAGTTCTGATTTTCAACCGCCATCTAAGAGTTTGTCCATATTAGCTTCTGTCGGAGGAATAGTTACCGGTCTAATAGCGATCGCAATTTTAAATGTTTGGTCTAAGCAAGTTTCCAAGACTTCTATAGAAAAACCTGAAATATCAACATCCCAAACTGCTGCACGGCAACCGCAGAAACCCCAACCCCCTGTCTCTAGTGCTAAAGAAGCTGAAATAGTTGCCAGCCTTGATGCGAAATCCGTAGTTTTACCAGGTCAGCCCATTCCTAAGAACCAACTAACTGTATCAATAATTCCATACATTGCTCCTAGCGTTGGAAAACTGACCCCAGAGGAAACGACAACTGCCCGTCAGGCTTGGTCATACTTCCAGCGCAACTGGAACGATGAAACTGGTTTAGTCAATTCCGTTGATGGCTTTGCCTCTGTCAGTATGTGGGATCAGACAGCAGCGATCGCAGCTTTGGTCAGTGCTAGAGAACTCAATATCGTGCCTGCGGCTGAATTTGATGCCAAAATGACTAAAATGTTGAATACATTGGCATCTATGCCTTTATACAAAGGCGAACTACCCAACAAAGTCTACAATGCAAAAACCCTTGTACCCGTTAATTATGGTCAACTAGAAAAACGCGAAGAAATTGGTTGGTCAGCCATAGATTTAGGGCGGATGGCAATCTGGCTGAAGATTGTTGGGGCAAAGTATCCAGAAATGCGGCTAGAAACAGAAGCAATTTGGCAAAGTTGGCAAGTCAAGCGTCTGACCAAAAATGGACAAATGTACGGTACTGCCGTTATTAAAGGCAAAGAACAGTACAATCAAGAAGGTCGCTTGGGCTATGAGAATTATGCTGCCTACGGTTTAAAGCTTTGGGGTTTGGATGTTAAAAAAGCATTGGATTATCAATCCCATACTGCCTTTGTTGATCTTTACGGACAGGGAGTTCCTTACGATCGCCGTGACTTTAAAAACTCTGGAGCCAATAACTACGTTCTTAGCGAACCCTATATCTTAGATGGTATAGAAACTGGGTTTCAAGCTTTGCCTAAAGTATACGCCGATCGGATTTTAGCTGCTCAAGCAGCGCGTTATGAAGCGACAAAACAATTAACTGCCGTCACCGAAGATAACTTAGATCGCCCCCCATACTTTGTTTACAGCAGCTTGTTTGTCAACGGAGAACCTTGGGCAACCATCGCAGATACCAGAGAAAAACACAACGATTTGCGGTTCCTCAGTGCCAAAGCTGCGATCGGCTGGCATATGCTTTATAATACTACTTATACTAGCAAGCTATTTGATTTTGTCCAAGCTAACCTTAAATCTAAAGATGGCTGGTATAACGGCTTTTATGAGTCTCTGCGTCAGCCCAATAAAACTCTTACTGCCAACAATAATGGTGTAATTCTAGAAAGCTTGCTGTATAAAAAGGTCGGACAACCGCTTACCGTTTGGGCAGGAGTTAAAAGTCAGAAGTTAACCCAGAGGACTATCAGAACACCGTAAGTTACAGCTAAGATTCTCAGATATTGACACTCCCCGCTCTGAAGAGACGGGGATTCTTGGTTCTTCCAAACAGCCTTAAATTTTAATATCCCACCCACTAATCGCCGACTAGCAGACTGGCAGTACTTAACCAAACAATCGATACTTACCACGAGATGTCCAGTCAATTTATTAAAAACCCAGTGGGCATTTGTCCCCAAGCTTTCGGATACTTTACTGGAAGTGTCTTAAATCAGTTATCAGTTATCAGTTATCAGTTATCAGTTATCAGTTATCAGTTATCAGTTACCAGCAAATCAGCTATCTGGTCACTGGTCACTGGTCACTGGTCACTGGTCACTGGTCACTGGTCACTGTTAAAGTCCTGTGTCCTTCCTTTTCTCCAGATTCCAGCGTGCCCCGCCGTATCTTTGTTTTTAAGTTTTTTCTTCTCTGGGATTGTCGATATCTGTTGGATATCATCGGTTTTTATAGAGGTTTTTCCTGCCTCTAGCATTATTGTTTTACGCTCGATTATGTAGGGACACCCTAGATTTGTATTGTCACGTAGCGACGGTTACTCTACCTGTGCTATACTCTCAGCATAGATGATGATTCAAAATATGTCAACAGGAAAAAGAAAAAAAAGAGTACGAAATGTCCCAGTTTTACACGATGAACCTCATAATAGACGCGGAGTTTGGCTGACAGATACTGCGTGGCATTCAATTCAAGAATACGCGGCTCATCATGGAGTTAGAGAAGAGTGAATGCTTAGAAGAGTTGATCAGAAAACAAAACTTGACGGTGGTTAAAACCACCTGAGCGATGCACTGAGCCCTTCGGCAAGCTCAGGGTAACACTTGTCGAAGTGTCGTTTTTCATCCCCTACCTAAAAGGACAGAATACGGTACTGCGTACCTGTTCTTTAGGGGCTTTCAAACTTCCCAGTCTTCTTTATGAGTATGACAAGAGGGGGCATTTAACCCCCCACTTGTTTTGCAATTAAGAGTCACTGCCACACCAGAATGGTTGGTGGGAGTACTTTTACTGACATCTAGATGGAACAGCAAAAACTAGACCAAAAGATGATCATCCTTTAGTCTTATCTGTCAGGAAGTCAGGATAGCAGATTTCTAAGATTTGGCGGGATGATTCGAGTCAATAGTTACTGTGATTTTGAACTGCCAACTGTTTTTGTTGAGTCTGCTGTTTCCATCTCAGAGTTTTCAGCATTGTCAACCTCAAGAGTTCGGAGCAATTCTCTAATTACATCTGTGGCTGGCCTTCCTGTCGAAGCACAGTAGGATTGAAGTTTCTTCATTTCCTCAGTTGTGAGATTTACTGTCAGTCGTTTAACAGCCCATTTTTTATTCATGATCCTCTTTTGTCTTTAATATGTTCTTTTTTGCCGAAATCACCAAGTAATTACGATTTATCGCGCAGTGCATAACCTACACCACGGACTATATAAATCACACGCTTTTCTTTGTTGTCTTTCAATTTTAGTCGCAGATAACCAATATAAACCTCAATAATATTAGAATTACTGATGAAGTCGTAACCCCAAACTTTATCTCTTATTTTGGTTTCTAGTAAACACCTGACGCGGATATGAGAAGAGATATTCTAATAAGTCAAACTTTTGTTTAGTGTCAAACTGCGATCGCTTGTGGTTATATTAACCTATATCTGCGAAGATGTAGCAGGTGGCGGGATAATCTCAAGACCATATTTTGAAGCAGCAGCCAACACTTTTTTCATTAATTTAAATTTTTAATATTTAGTTTTTGGAAATAGTTGCGTTCTTAATATCATCTATCAATTCATCAATCCTTGCTTGAGTCGTATTCCAAGAACACATAAAACGTACTCCTCCCACACCAATAAATGTATAAAACTGCCAGTTCTTTGCTTTTAAGGCGTGAATGACTTGCTCAGGTAGTTTTACAAACACGGCGTTAGCTTCTCTAGGAAACATTAAGTCAACATTTTCTATATTCAATAGTTGATTTTCTAAGTATTCAGCACATTGATTGGCATGTCTAGCATTTTTTAGCCAAGCACCAGTTTCCAATAAACCCAACCAGGGAGCAGAGATAAACCGCATTTTTGAGGCTAGCTGACCTGCTTGCTTGCATCGATAATCAAAATCCTCTGCTAGCTCTTTGTTGAAGAAAAGAATGGCTTCACCTAATGCCATTCCATTTTTTGTACCACAAAAGCACAACACATCTACTCCACTTTTCCAAGTAATTTCAGCAGGGCTTTTATTCATAGCGGCAACTGCATTTGCAAAACGAGCGCCATCCATGTGGATTTTTAAGTTATATTTTTTCGCAATTTCTTTAATTTTTAGAAGTTCTTCAACAGAATATAACGTCCCTAATTCAGTTGATTGTGTGATGCTAATAACTTTAGGTTTGGGATAATGAATGTCTGTGCGTTTAGTGACAATTGTCTCTATAGCCTCTGATGTTAACTTGCCATTTTTACCTTGAGCAAGTAACAATTTAGAGCCATTAGATGCAAATTCAGGTGCGCCACATTCATCTGTTTCTATGTGAGATGTTTCATGACAAATGACGCTGTGATATGACTGACAAAGGGCAGCTAAAGATAAAGAATTCGCGGCTGTACCATTAAAGGTAAAAAATACTTCACAATCAATTTCAAAGAGTTCCCGAAAATAATCTGTGGCTTTTTGAGTCCATTCATCATTTCCATAGGCTGGAACACTACCTTGATTTGCCCTAATCATATATTCCAGTGCTTCAGGACAAATACCAGAGGAATTATCACTTGCAAACTGTTCTAATTGGCTAATCATAATCTCTACTTAAATTTTTCTCAGTAATTGTTACAATATTAATGAATAATTTTGGCACTTGCCAACTCCAATATTAACAGGTGATACTATTAACCTCTCAAATTATCTAATTATGCTAATTAGAAGAACTTTGGGTAGGAGCAAAATAAATGTTTCTAGGACTTACGCACTGTACAAATGTATCTTGATGTGCATTACCTAAAATAGGAAGTTTTCAGGCTTTTCTTAATTATCCTGCGATGCCTACGGCGGTAAACTACGTAAATAGACCATGCTGTAGGGGCACAGCAGTGCTCATACGTGTCAACTTAACGTGAAAGCCAGTCTATAACTAGCTTTTAGAGACTGTCTCGTTCCTAGTCTCCGACTGGAAACGAGATTTGAAAAGACTTTTAGCTTAAGTTGACACCAATGAGCAGTGCTGTGCCCTTACGAAAGATATGGTTTTTAACCTTAATTCATATTTGGTATTTCTTGTCAATGCGTAAGTCCTAGTTTCTATACCAGGGCTATTTCATTCTAAACAGAAACCGCCCAGAACTGAAGTTCACAGGCTTTTAGCTAAAGTCCGTTAAAACGGACTATAACATGAGTCTCAGTCGTCTTTAGACGACTTTCGCTATTAGACTCAGAATTCATTCTGAGGCGGCCTAGATGAGAATGAAATAGCCCTGGTTTCTATATCCCTACTAAATCATTCGTGAACAACAAGATTTCCGACTTATCTAAACAGTAGCGAATCTTAACATTTTCACTTTTACAAATTAAGTATAATTGCTATATCTGGCATCAACGTGTTAATTAGTTTTTCTTGTCGTAGCTTTTCTTTGAGTAGTTATAGCACCATTTTAGTATATTTATACTATTAAATGACTTTGCTGATCTCTACGGAAAACTAAAGTTTCTTTTTACTGATACGTTACAATACTACGGTGTCTTCGTCAGCCTTGTCTTGAGGGGATTGAGAGACGTTAAACATTGCAAATAACTAAGTATTATGCTAAAAAAATAAATTTTATTAATTAAAATGTTAATCATATACTTATACTGTACCATACAATGCCCGACCAATAACTATGACATCATTATTGGGCTATTTGTTATTTGTCATTAGCAAAGGACAAAGGACAAATGACCAATGACCAATGACCAATGACTAATAACTAATGACTGAACCATTGATTGAACTGAAAGGTGTTTCTAAGTCCTTTGGTAGCCATAAAGTTCTAGATAATGTAGACTTGACCATTTACCGGGGAGAGGCACTAGGAATTATTGGCCCATCAGGGACTGGTAAATCAACAATTTTACGGGTGATAGCGGGGTTACTTACTCCCGATGAAGGAGAAATTTATGTGCAAGGAGTGCGGCGAGACGGTTTGATTGAGGATGGTGTCCAGCAGGTTGGCATTGGCATGGTGTTTCAGCAGGCGGCGCTATTTGATTCGCTGACGGTGGAGGAAAATGTGGGATTTTTACTTTATCAAAATTCAAAGCTGGCGCGATCGCGCATCCAATATCTGGTAAAAGAAAAATTG
>JAHCSU010000236.1 GCA_023522315.1 Nostoc sp. CCCryo 231-06 | reverse complement strand
AGGAAATCTTCTTGAATATCAATGTGTTACATCTTGAAGTGCGGAATGTCGGTTTCAACTATGATTTAGATGCAATATTTGCAGACCTACGTAAGAAGGAAGCAGAAAGCGGCAGAGAAGTCGTGAACTTGTCGCGGAAGCCCCGTATAACAACACGTTGGAGTGGACGAGTGAAGGATATTTGTGGTGATACAACGGATACTACCCGCAGCTTAACTTAGCCGTTAAAAGCCGACGAAAAACGCGATCGCCTGGAAGAAAAACGGAATTCGTTATGCTTCGCGTCAAGTTATGCCAGCGATGATTAAAGCCGTCTTTGACAACCTTCCCCACTCCCCACTCATAATATGCGAACATAATTAAGTTCTAGCTGACTACCTGCACAGAGATTTAAAATGGATACCATTGCAATCCCTGTTCTGAATCGCCCAGTAGATGCCACGCTAGAGATTCCTGTTTCTAAAAGTATTACCAATTGGGCATTACTCGTCGCGGCCTTAGCGCCAGGTGACTCGATTTTAGAAAATGCCTTATTTAGTGAAGACTGGCATTTGCTGTCACTGGCTTAAAGGTTCCAGGCATTGTAATAAAAGACCCTGCTTGTAGAGCGAAAACTTTTCCCGATTACTTTACTTTTTCCAAATATTAGAACAATAAAAGGTGAATTGCAATGTCAAATATTCGAGAAGGAATGCCTGTACTTGCCCGCCATGAAGGAGATTGGGTAGGAACTTATACAGTAATTGATACAGCCGGAAAAATCCTTGACAAGCATGAGTCTCACTTAACCTGTCAATTTCCAAAAAATGGCCCTCATCCCTACTACCAAATCAATCGCTACAAATGGTCTGATGGTAAACAAGAAGAGCATGAATTTCCAGGAAGCTATAAAGATAATAAGCTGTGGTTTGACACCGATCGCATAGATGGAAAAGCCTGGGAAGCCGATGACTCCATTGTTATTCTGTGGTTTAGTTATAAGACAAACCCAGAAATGAGCTTATATGAAATGATCTACATTAGTCCTGACAATAACAATCGTGCCCGTACTTGGCATTGGTTTAAGAACAATCAAATCTTTCAACGCACCTTAATTCAAGAAGAACGGGTAAGATAGTAATTTCTCCCCTCAGAGATAATCACTCATTATTCTCCAGTCCGTGCAGGCGGACTACCCTCCGGGAAGGCGCAAAGCGTCTATGTTTGTGTAGCCACGATTTACAGTCGTTAAGCTTTCATCTCAAATTTCAACTTAATAAGGTACACGCATGGCAAAAGGTGACAAAATAAACTTTTCTACTCCTAGTGGTTTCCCAGAATTTCTGCCTACTGAAAAGCGTCTAGAATTATATTTGTTAGATATCATCCGTAGAGTTTTTGAAAGCTATGGATTTACGCCTATTGAAACACCTGCTGTAGAACGTTTAGAAGTGCTGCAAGCTAAAGGGAATCAAGGCGACAATATCATCTATGGCATTGACCCCATCCTGCCGCCAAATCGGCAAGCCGAGAGAGATAAATCGGGTGAAACTGGTTCAGAAGCAAGAGCTTTAAAGTTTGATCAAACAGTTCCTTTAGCAGCGTATATTGCCCGTCACCTAAATGAGTTAACCTTTCCCTTTGCCCGCTACCAAATGGATGTAGTTTTTCGTGGTGAACGAGCAAAAGATGGGCGTTTTCGTCAGTTTCGCCAGTGCGATATTGATGTAGTTGCTCGTCGTGAACTCAGCTTGCTTTATGATGCTCAGATGCCTGCAATTATCACTGAGATATTTGAAGCAATAAATATTGGTGATTTTTTGATTCGCATCAATAACCGTAAAGTTCTTACAGGTTTTTTTAAATCAGTAGGAATTACCGAAGATAAAATTAAATCGTGTATTAGTATTGTTGATAATTTAGAAAAAATTGGTGAAACTAAAGTAAAACAAGAGTTAGAAAAAGAGGGAGTTTCAGGAGAACAGACTCAAAAAATTATTGACTTTATTAAAATAGATGGTTCCGTTGATGAAGTATTAGATAAACTTAAGCATCTCGCCCAAAATTTATCCGAAACCGAGCAATTGAGCCTGGGAATTACCGAGTTACAAACGGTAATTGCAGGTGTGCGTAATCTCGGAGTTGCCGAAAATCGTTTCTGTATTGATTTATCGATTGCGCGTGGACTTGATTACTATACTGGCACAGTTTATGAAACAACCTTATTAGGACATGAAGCTTTAGGTAGTATCTGTTCTGGCGGCAGATATGAAGAATTAGTTGGGGTATTTTTGGGTGAAAAAATGCCTGGTGTAGGCATTTCTATAGGCTTAACTCGCTTAATTAGTCGCTTGTTAAAAGCTGGTATTCTTAGTACCTTAGCTGCTACACCAGCCCAGGTGATGGTAGTAAATATGCAAGAAGATTTAATGCCAACTTATTTAAAAGTTTCGCAACATCTGCGTCAGGCTGGAATTAATGTTATTACTAACTTTGATAAGCGCCCCTTGGGTAAACAATTTCAGCTAGCAGACAAGCAAGGAATTCAATTTTGTGTAATTATTGGTTCCGAGGAAGCAGCAGCGCAAAAGTCTTCGCTGAAAGATTTGAAAACAGGTGAGCAAGTAGAAGTCCTACTAGTATATTTGGCTGAGGAAGTTAAAAAAAGACTTGGCTAATATACTTTTAACATCTCTTTTTTTCTCTGCGCCCTCCGCGTCTGGAGCGGTTCAATAGTTTTTTATTTAACCTTATTAGGCACAGAGAACACAGAGTCAAGAAGTTAAAGAGGAGTTTTTGAGGGTTAATATTTTTGGCGTTGCAGCTTAACGAACTTAGTACAACACCATAGAGGTGTAGGGGCACGGCAGTGCCGTGCCCTTACGGGTGTACCTCACGTAAACGAGAACCGCTATAATACAGTTCAGTTAGCGTTAAAAATCATAAACTACGTAGGTTGGGTTGTAGCAAGATCCCCCTAGTGGTACGAAGTGAAACCCAACAAACCACCGAAAATGTTGGATTTCCTTCCCCAACCCAACCTACAATTTGAAATTATGAATTACGAATTAACCCGATCGCAATAAACTTCACCAAAGCTATGATCGGCATGAATCTCAATCACCATATCAACCACTGTCGCATCTTTTACCAACGGCTTGATAAATAATTCCGGGTGAAGCGATCGCCAAAAATAATTGACAAATTGCTCTATCTCTGCATTGCTCATCCCAGATTTACCCGCAGCAATCATCTGCTGTTCCGCCTGTTTGCGCCACTCCAAAGAACAGCGATAATCGGTGGGGTATAGCACAATTAAGCTGTCTAATCTCTCCCACAATGGTAAATAATCGTGGAGGCGATGATTCATATCACGGGCAAATGCTCGATCTTCATCTGTGACAATTGGCGGCGGTGCAGTATCAAATATATCTGCGTTAATTGGCCGCACACCCACAAACCAACCTTCAAATAGTACAATATCTACACCTGTTACCATATCTGGATTAGTGCGATCGCCAGCACCTCCAAAAGCAGATTTATCAAAGCGGGGAACCATCACTGGACTTTGCAACTGGCGGATTTGATCTAGTACATTTAAGCCTAAATCTATATCGTGGGTTCCTGGTGGGCCGCGCCAAATCAAGCGGGGATCTTGCTGTGTTAAAACCAAGCGATCGCTGTAAGTTTTATATAAGTCATCTAAAGATAAACTCACAGTCCGGTATCCCAGCTGATTCAGAATCAAGCTGAGAACCTTGGATATTGTGGTTTTACCAGTACCTTGTCCTCCCAATATTCCCTGAATCAGAGGACGTTCTAACTGTTGGCGCTGCGATGCTAGCTTGATTCCCAAAGGTAGCCACAAGTCCCACAATACTTGTAACATTTCCTTGGGTTCGATTTGAAAAGTCGTTTGACAGAATTGACTAAAAGCTGGGAGAACAGATTTTAGTAAATGCGATCGCCTTTCTATTACATCATCGACATTTTCCGGCGTGATCCCAAAAGCTTTTGCCCTTAACCTATCTGCTAAAGCTGCTTCTCTTGCTTGCTGCTTCTCCATCTTCCTCATCTCCCATCCTACGATCCCAGCTTAAAGGCTTCGAGAAACAGGCTGTAGATGAAACCAACTTTGAGGAGATTAAGTGAGTCTACCAAGAGCGATCGCCTTGACAAAAACCTGGGACTATAAAATATCCTACTGGTAACTTCCGTCAACAGTACTAAAAAAGCAGCTACCACAATATCCAACACACCCTCTTGACCGGCTGTAGTGGAAACTGCGTTTCCCAGAAAAAAACCAAACAAAAAACTAATCATTAGCAACGATAGTCGCCGCCAAGGATTTAAAAACCATTGCCCCAAGCGTGTAGCAATGGCATCGAATAAGTTATTGAGACGAGTGTTTTGCATTACAAGGGCTTCTGGGGAAAAGTCAAGATATCTTGAAATATCTCTTATATTAAGGAGGATATTGGTTTTAGCATCAGGTTGTTTGTTAATATTGTAGATAAATACTGGGATTCCAGTATTTATTCAATTTTTGCCAATTTTATCATCTTCAGGGAAGTACAGTTTCTTAGAGGATGTTTGGATATAAATATTTAGTTTGATCCCCCCAAGCTAGCCTTAAAAAGGGGGAAAATGACTCAAATTTCCCTTTTTTGAGGGTAGACAGTCTCTTGAGGTGGTTATCCAAGAGCCAAGGGGAAAGCCAGTTCCCTACGTTAGGAAACTCGCCTCCTTTACCTGGATGTACCGCGCTGCCTTCCAATTGTACAAACTGACGTGGATTTCCTATATCCAAAGACTTTCCAAACATTCTCTTAAGGTGGCTTCTGAATAGTGAGAGATAAAATATACCACTTAGATTTATCTAAGTTTGGCAAAAGACGCCTTGTTGAGTCCGTTAGCGGTTTCAGGAAACTTTTATTTTTTATTCAAATGAATTGGCTGGCTCGGTATCTAATTTTTTTGTTTTTATCTAAGTTTAGTGTCAAGACAAAAAGCAATGGGTGTTTGTACGCCAAGTTTACCAAACATCAAGGAAATTATTTCATCCAAATATTTTCTAATCAAAATGATACTTATAATACATTGGTATCCCCCATTTTAGGAAAGTCTATAGCGGTTCCCATTCACATGCGGTACAACATTATATTGCAAAGTGTAAGGGCACGGCAGTACCGTGCCCCTACGGGTGTACCTCACGTAAACGAGAAACGCTATATATTAGGCTACTTTCTATGATTGTTTTTTGTGATAATAGGCTACTATTTGGTCAAGCCTAGACAAAATATTTATTTCTAATAACTATCAATATGAAATCTTCAGTATATCGTAACGTCGGTATTACAGCTTCTTGCTTGGGACTGCTTATTGCTCTGGTGGGATACTTTGGAGTGAGTGTATCCTTTGAGTCCACAAACCCAGATACATCTTCACAACTGCCAACTGAAACTACCCAGTGGGAAACAAGTTCTGTTTTACCTGAAAAAGGTATTTCTGCTAGTCTATCTACTCCAGTAAATACCCCAACCAATAAAGTAGAACATAGTATTAAAGAGAAAACTTATCCTGTCTTGGCAGAGCGTGATAAATCAGCAAGCAAAGGCAACAATCAAGGAACTTTGCGAATGAGCAATCAAACAAATCAGCCTGTACGGTTGGCTTTATTGGCGCGACAGTCGGTAGCAAAAGGCTCTGGTAGTAAACAGACTAACTATGATGTACCGGCACATTGGGATTTTGCTCCCCAAGAAGGTAGTGATAAGGGACTAATTCTATCCCTACCTCAGAATAATTTAAAGCTGGAGAAGGGAGATATTTTAGTTGCTTTCGCAGAAGATGGTTCCCGTCGTTACTGGGGCCCCTATGTTGTCGGCGAAACTCAATTACCTAAATGGAATTCCCAAAACAGAGAATGGCAACTAGTGCTGAGTCCATAGTCCTTGGCGTAAATTCAGCTAAAACAGCAGGAGCCTCACACCGTTGCCGTTGGGAGGTGTTGAGAGGAA
>JAHCSU010000235.1 GCA_023522315.1 Nostoc sp. CCCryo 231-06 | reverse complement strand
TCGGGATGCTTCCAAATTAGCAGACTCATAAGTATGTCTGCGGCATGAATCTGGAAGGAGAACTAATTAAAACAGTACTATTGTTCTACTATAAACCAATTAAAGATAGTATTATTAAGGACTGTTTCATAAGAAACTCCTTCTTTGCCGCCCAATATGTCAGACCAACACCTAGCCGCATCCTTGAATGGACATCTTCCGTACCCCAGCCACAACAGCCAGAATACCATTCGGATTCGGGGTGCTAGGCAGCATAATCTGAAAAATATTGACTTGGAATTGCCACGCGATCGCCTGATTGTATTCACTGGCGTTTCTGGCTCTGGTAAGTCTTCCCTAGCCTTTGACACCATTTTCGCTGAAGGGCAACGTCGCTATGTGGAATCCCTCAGCGCCTACGCACGGCAATTTTTAGGACAACTGGATAAGCCGGATGTGGAAGCCATTGAAGGCTTAAGTCCAGCAATTTCCATTGACCAAAAGTCAACGTCTCATAATCCCCGTTCCACTGTCGGTACGGTGACGGAGATTTACGACTATTTGCGGCTGTTATTTGGTCGGGCTGGTGAACCCCATTGTCCGATATGCGATCGCTGTATTGCACCCCAGACAATCGATGAGATGTGCGATCGCATCATGGAATTACCAGAACGCACCCGCTTCCAAATCCTTGCACCCGTTGTTCGGGGCAAGAAGGGCACACATCGTAAGCTTTTGTCAAGTCTGGCTTCCCTTGGTTTTGTCCGCGTTCGGATCAATGGCGAGATCCGCGAACTATCAGATTCTATTGAATTGGATAAAAATTTTACCCACACCATCGAAGTGGTAATTGACCGCTTGGTGAAAAAGCCTGATATTCAGGAGCGTTTGGTTGATTCCCTGTCTACGTGTCTCAAGCAATCGGGTGGTATTGCAGCCATTCTGGTGAGTCTGCTTGGTGACGACGGACAAGAAAAAGAAGAAGAATTAGTATTTTCGGAAAATTTTGCCTGTCCAGAACATGGGGCGGTAATGGAGGAACTATCGCCGCGATTATTCTCGTTTAACTCGCCTTATGGTGCTTGTCCGCACTGTCATGGAATCGGGACTTTAAGGAGATTTGCGCCAGACTTGATCATACCTGACTGGGAAGCGCCAGTTTATGCTGCGATCGCGCCTTGGTCAGAAAAAGATAATTCTTATTATTTGGAATTACTCTATAGCGTCGGACAAATTTATGGGTTTGAGTTACAGACAAATTGGAGCAAGCTAACAGAAGAACAGCAGCAAATTATTTTGTTTGGAGAGAAAGATGAACGAGCCGCAGAAGCGCAAAGGAAGCAGAGTTTTAAAGGTGCTATTCCAATTTTGCAACGGCAGTATGAGGGTGGTTCTGAATTAGTTAAGCAAAAATTAGAGCAGTATTTAATCGATCAGCCGTGTGAAGTTTGTAAAGGAAAACGGTTAAAACCGGAAGCCTTGGCGGTAAAGTTGGGACAATATGGAATTTTAGAATTAACTGGGGTATCAATTCGGGATTGTCAAGAGAGAATTGAGCAATTGAAGTTGAGCGATCGGCAGTTACAAATTGCTGATTTAGTCCTGAGAGAAATCAAAGCCAGATTGCAATTTTTATTAGATGTCGGCTTAGATTACCTCACCCTTGATCGTCCCGCCATGACGCTTTCCGGTGGCGAAGCCCAACGGATTCGTCTAGCAACGCAAATTGGTTCTGGATTAACAGGAGTTCTCTACGTTTTAGATGAACCGAGTATTGGTTTGCATCAACGAGATAATGGCAGGTTGCTTAAAACCTTAACTAAGTTGCGCGATTTGGGTAATACATTAATTGTCGTTGAGCATGATGAAGAAACAATTCGTGCAGCCAACTACATAGTTGATATTGGCCCTGGTGCAGGAATTCACGGCGGAAATATTGTCGCCCAAGGTGATTTTCAAGCGTTGTTAACAGCAGAAGATTCCTTGACGGGTGCATATTTATCAGGAAGGCGAGTAATTACCACACCCGCAGAACGTCGAGAAGGGAATGGGCGCAGTTTGGGAATTAAAAATGCCCATCGCAACAATTTACAAAATATAGATGTAGACATTCCGTTAGGTAAACTCGTCTCCATTACTGGTGTGTCTGGTTCTGGCAAATCTACGCTGATTAATGAGTTACTGTATCCATCTCTGCAACACCATTTAACTAAGAAAGTTCCCTTACCCAGACATTTGGATAAAATTCAGGGATTAAATGCGATTGATAAAGCGATCGTTATCGATCAATCTCCCATTGGACGCACACCACGTTCCAACCCTGCGACTTACACAGGAATTTTCGATGCCATTCGAGATGTATTTTCCCAAACAGTAGAAGCCAAAGCTAGGGGTTATAAACCTGGGCAATTTTCCTTCAACGTTAAAGGTGGACGTTGCGAAGCTTGTAGCGGACAGGGTGTGAATGTTATTGAAATGAACTTTCTCCCTGATGTTTACGTGCAATGCGAAATTTGTAAAGGTGCAAGATACAACCGTGAAACTTTGCAAGTGAAGTACAAAGATAAGTCGATTTCTGATGTTCTGAGAATGACAGTTGAGGAAAGTTTAGACTTTTTTCAGAATATACCCAAAGCGATCGCGCGTTTGCAAACTTTATTTGATGTCGGGTTGGGTTATGTCCAACTAGGACAACCTGCGACAACCTTATCAGGTGGGGAAGCACAACGGGTAAAATTAGCAACAGAACTATCTCGACGCGCCACAGGAAAGACACTTTATTTAATAGATGAACCGACAACAGGGTTATCTTTTTACGATGTCCATAAATTGTTAGATGTGTTGCAAAGATTGGTAGATAAAGGTAATTCAATATTAGTAATTGAACATAACTTAGATGTAATTCGTTGTTCTGACTGGGTAATAGATTTGGGGCCAGAAGGTGGCGACAAAGGGGGAGAATTGATTGCTGTGGGTACACCGGAGGAAGTTGCAAAAAATCCCAGGTCTTATACTGGGCAATATTTAAAGCAAGTTTTGCAGCAGTATCCAGCAAATACAACTACTATAAAAAGTAAATAGAGAAGCTGACGGGTCTTTAAAAGGAGAAGCTCAATGAATGATCGGGAGTTAGAAATTCTCCTGAACGACCTGGAATCAGACCGGGTTGAACGGAAAGCTTCGATTTCTGATAAAGGTAAGCTTTGCGAGGCAATTTGTGCATTTGCCAATGATTTGCCTAACCACCAAAAACCAGGAGTTTTGTTTATTGGGGTTCATGATAATGGTATTTGTGCAAACCTTATTATAGACGATAGACTTTTACTTACACTCTCAGCTATGCGGTCTGATGGGAACATTTTGCCTTTTCCTACAATGATTGTTCAAAAACGAAGTATTGGTGGTTGTGAACTAGCTGTAGTGATTGTAGAACCATCAGATGCTCCACCTGTACGCTTTAATGGACGTGTTTGGATCAGAGTTGGCCCCCGTAGAGCTACTGCTACAGTAGAAGAAGAACGTCGTTTAGCTGAAAAAAGACGCTCAAAAGACTTACCTTTCGATCTACGACCCTTATCATCAGCCAGTTTAGATGACCTCGATTTAGAAATTTTTCGTCGAGTTTATTTGCCTTCTGCGTTGGCAAACGATATTCTTCAAGAGAATCAACGCACTGTTGAACAACAACTTCAATCAATGCGTTTTGCAACAGTTGAACCGTTGCCTAAACCAACTATTTTGGGCGTGCTAGTTGTGGGTAACGATCCTAGACAATTCGTTCCCAGCGCCTATGTTCAATTTCTTCGCATTGATGGCATCGAGTTAACAGACCCTATTAAAGACCAAAAAGAAATTGGCGGCCCGCTTCCAGATTTGTTGCGGATGCTGGACGAAACTTTTCAAGTTCATATTTCAGTAGCAACAGACATCACTGCTCAACCAATAGAGTTGCGACAGCCTGACTATCCAATAGTTGCCTTGCAACAATTAGGAAGAAATGCGGTTATGCATCGCACTTATGAAGGGACAAATGCCCCAGTAAGAATTACATGGTTTAGCGACCGAATCGAAATTCAAAATCCTGGCGGCCCTTTTGGCCAAGTAAATCGGCAAAACTTCGGGCAACCAGGCATAACAGACTATCGAAATCCTCACCTTGCCGAAGCGATGAAAAATCTAGGCTATGTTCAGAGATTTGGGCTAGGAATTCAACTTGCTCGGCAGCAACTTCAAAAAAATGGTAATCCACCTCTGGAATTCACTGTGGAAGATGCCCATTTGTTGGTCATTCTTAGGAAAAAACTATGAGTGCAAAGATTATTGCTTTCTTTAATACTAAGGGAGGTGTTGGTAAAACTACTCTAGTTTATCATCTAGCATGGATGTATCAAGATTTAGGGCTGCGGGTAGTTGTGGCTGATCTAGACCCCCAAGCTAACCTCACTACTACTTTCTTAGATGAGGAACGGTTAGAATTATTTTCCTTAAACGAAAATAAAATAGATACTATTTTTGATTGTGTGAAACCCCTGTTAATGGGTATTGGTGATATTGATAATCCACATTTAGAATATATCCAAGAAAATCAGTTCTTAGAAGATATAGCCTCATTATCTTTGTCTACAGAAGTAGGAAGATTAGCTCTTTTACCTGGAGACTTAATGCTTTCTAATTTTGAAGATGAGCTTTCAGCACAGTGGAATAATTGTCTTGATGGAGGTGGTCAAGAAAGAGCTTTGCAGGTAACTTCTGCTTTTTGGAGAATTCTCCAAAAAGCAGCCGTCAATCATAAAGCAAATGTAATATTGATGGATTTAAGTCCAAGTTTAGGAGCAATCAATCGTGCAGCATTAATAGCAGCAGATTATTTGGTAATACCACTTGCATTAGATTACGCTTCCTTGGTAGGTTTACGCAGCCTTGGTTATATATTGCAATCTTGGAAAAATGATTGGAAGTATATATTAAGTAAAAACCATATTACAAGTTTGTCTTTACCAAGTGGTGATATACAGCCTATTGGTTACGTTGTTTGGCAGATGCCAATGCGATTAGACCGTCCAGCAAAAGCATATAATACAGCAATATTTGAAATTCAAAACACTTATAAAGAAGTAATTTTAAATCAGCCTATTGAAAATCAAATCTCTATTGAAAATGATCCAAACTGTTTAGGATTAATTAAAAGCTACCAAAGCTTGATGCCAATGGCTCAAGAAGCTCATAAACCTATGTTCCACTTAAAGCCTGCTGATGGTGCTATTGGCGCTCATACTAGGGCAGTAAAAAATGTTTATGAGGATTTTAAGAATTTGGCTTATAAGATAGCAGAACAAACACAAGTTAAAATTCCCTGATTCGATTTATTATCAAACGTAAAGCTATCCAGTATCAAAAAAGGAGTTGCTAGCAGCTAATTAGCCGTTTATTTTCTTTGCCAAAACTGTTTTAAAATTTCTCCTGGCTTTCTATCCCATGTGTCGATATGCTCGTATATCAAATTATCTTGGTTGAGTTTATACGTTGAATAGCCATTAAAAAGCAAACCAGCTTTCCAAGGAACACGTAATACTCCCCGCACCGTCCACTTTGCTAAAATCGTGTTTTCGGTTGACTGAGATACTTCATGTACATCAAAGTAAATTTGGGTAAAAAATAGCCGAGCGTGAAATCGCAATGTCCAAAATATAATGCGATAGTTAAATTTGTATTTGAATGTATTTACCGGGTCTTTAAAGTAGATATCGTCTGTATAGATGTGATATGAAATATCTTTTTCAAAAAGTGTTGGTAAATCCTCTTTTAAAGTCTTAATCACCCGTTCCACCGATAATTGAGATTCCACGCGCATTTTTCCTTAAAAAATCTTTTTTAACAACCTTTGCCAAATTGAAGATGTCCTCTTGTTAGTCACACCACCCGCACTCAAATCTGACAGAGTAGGAAATGATGCAGACTTAGAATAGGGGTCATTTCGCAAAACTTTAGCTAGGTTATTGTTATTTTCGCGCAAACCTTCGTAAAAAAAGAATACCTCTCCTTGAATACCAAGTTGGCGATTGTATTCAATTGCCTGCACCAGATATTCTGGACTAATACAATAACTACCAAGTTTCATCAGTATTCCCGGTGCTAACTTGGGCAACGTCGCATCAGTGAACTGCTGGCTTACTAGTTTATCAGCGATCGCACAATAACTCCTAAAGTCACGGCGATAAATCTGCGGCTGAATCATATCAACTATTCCCCGCTTCAGCCATGCAGGTGAGTCTTGCAGATATTCCTGGAATGCCCAATCATGAATATTAGGTGCGATCGCTACTAATAAATTAGGATTCACCGCTTTCACCTCCCGGTAGAGACGCGCCAAAAAATCAGTGAGAATATCTGCACGCCACTGTAACCATTGTCTATCCTTGGGGTTCTCTGGTGGATTGCGATCAAATTCCTGGCGATAGCGGGTGACAGTTACCTCATCATAGCCACCTTCAGAGGGGAATGCAGGGAAGCGATCGTCACCTTGAACACCATCTACATCGTAATTCTTCACAACTTCCAGCACCAAATTCAACAAGAATTCCTGCACCTGGAGGTCGAGGGCATTCAACCACTCAAAGCCGTTTTTCTTCAGTAAATTGCCGTTACAATCACGCGCAGTCCATTCCGGTTTTTTCTGTAAAAGTACACCACCATTCAAATTGTAGGAACTGGCAAAACCATATTCAAACCAAGGAATAACTTTCAACCCAACTCGCCGCGCCTCAACTATCACTTCTTCTAAAGGGTCACGGACTACAGACATAGGATCAATTTCGACTCCAAAAGTCTGCTGCATTGTTTGACTGGGATATAAAGTTACTGCCTTGTTCCAAACAACGGGAAACACCACATTAAATCCCGTCTCGGACAGGAAATCCATCGCCTCAGCAATGCGTTCCTTTGACTTGAGAACTTTACTATCAGTAGTGGTCAGCCAGATACCACGGGTTTCTATTATTGGCATTTCTATAAATTGAAATTCTCAGCACTGCACCATCTAAACATTGACTAGCCGACGATACCGCGCCTGTATTATTGTGTAAATCCCATAAGCAACCAAACCTAACGCCACAATACCCAAAAGCCATGCTCCATAAGGTTGTTGCGCTAGTGTCTGTAATACTTCATCCAAACCTACTGCGGTAGCGGCGTTCGACTGCTTTGCTGCTTCGATTAAAAACCAGCCGATAATACAAAATACTATACCCCGTGCCGCTAAACCAAATCTGGAAATCCTCATTACCCATTGGGCTTCTGTGTTGCTTAACTCAGTTAAATTGAGTTCTTTACGAAATTTGCCACTAAAAGCTTGATAAAACTGATAGAAACCTAGAGCAATTACAAACACCCCCGCAGTTCCAACTAACCATTGACCAAAGGGTTGAGAAAGCAAACGTGCTGTCGAATCTTCAGTAGAATCACTACTATTCTTAGCGCTGCCTATACCCATAACGATTTTCACAGCACTGAAGGCTAAACTTGCATAGACCAAGCCATTAACTGCGTAACCAATTCGCACTGCCAAACCTTTGGCATCATTACCTTTATTTTCTGGGTCTTTAATTGCCTGTACAAAACGCCATATTACGTATCCAATCAAGCCAATTGCAACTAAAGCTAGCAAAAATTTACCAAATGGCTGGTTGACGATTGTTTGGAGAGCGCCTTGGGTATCAGTTGTTTTACCACCCCTGCCAAAAGCTGCCTGTGCTGCCAGTAATCCAACTATACCGTAAACTACTCCCTTGGAAACATAGCCAAATCGTCCCAGTCGCTCAACCCACAATGAAGCATGGTTTGTCAACTGTTGTGTCATGGTAGTTAGGGAGAATTATTATATCTACCTTTTAGCAAAATTTACCCATGATTCACATCTATCGCAGGGCAAATTGTCTAATGTTTTTGCAAAAAATCACTATCATAATACTGTCTTTCAATAGATGTGAGGCTGATCAAAAGAATATTACAGTTGCTAAGTACAGTATTATCATTTAGTGTTTTTTAATGCTGAATTTGAATTAATTATGTCTCTAATAGAAAGTTCTTGGAAACACGAATATATAACTACCAATGGGGTAAAACTACACTACGTTACCCAAGGTGAAGGCCCTTTAATGTTGATGTTGCATGGGTTTCCTGAGTTTTGGTACTCTTGGCGGCATCAAATACCAGAATTTGCCCAAGATTTTAAAGTTGTCGCCATTGACTTACGGGGCTACAACGATAGTGATAAACCAAATGAGCAATCAGCTTATGTAATGGATGAGTTTATCAAAGATGTTGAAGGAGTAATTAAAGGATTAGGATACCAAAAATGTGTATTAGTTGGACATGATTGGGGTGGTGCGATCGCTTGGAATTTTGCATACACTCACCCGGAAATGTTAGAACAATTAATTATTCTTAACCTGCCTCATCCTGCCAAATTTGCTCAAGGGTTACGCACTCCCCAACAGTTGCTACGTAGCAACTATATATTTCTGTTTCAACTACCGTGGATACCAGAATTACTTTTGCAATCTTCAGACTACCAAGCAATTGAGACAGCTTTTAAAGGTACAGCAGTTAACAAAAGTGCTTTCACCAAAGCGGATATTGACGCTTATAAAAATGCTGCTGCAAAACGCGGTGCCCTCACAGCAATGTTGAACTACTACCGCAATATTTTTCAACAGAGAATGCTAAATCCAAGTTGGGGCATTCTAGAAGTGCCAACACTGATGATTTGGGGAGAAAATGACACTGCACTCGGCAAAGAGCTAACTTACGACACCGCAGCCTATGTCAGGGATTTTCAAATCAAGTACATACCCAATTGTGGCCATTGGGTGCAGCAAGAACAACCTGAATTGGTTAATCAGTACATGGGAGAATTTCTAAGGACTAAAACTAACAGTATTTATTAAAAAGTATAAATACTCATCAAAGTAGCCAAATTATGGCGAGTAGTGCAAGCTCTTAAAAAGATTTAACAGTGATTTAACACTGGCAATTTTTTAGGGATTATCAAGTAAAAATCGCCAAAAATCAGAATTAACGGCATTTGTTAGATTACCGTTATCCCTGTTTCATATCACAACTAAGTTGTCAAGAGATAGATTGACCTCACCAAGTTTAATGAGATAATAGAGTTGTGAGGGATAGAACGGACGCAACTTGATTATTTAAGGGGGAAAATTATGAAACTCCAGCTATTAGCGGCCATGGCCTTAGCAACTCCCCTATTTTTGACTGGCTCGGTTAGAGCCGAGAATTCGCAGGACTTACAAAAGTTGCTTTCAACTGGGGAATGTATCAACTGTAATTTAGCAGGAGCTAACCTCAGTGGCGCTCATCTAATTGGTGCTGACTTGAGAGGCTCAAAGCTTCAAGGAGCCAACCTTGTAGGCGCTAACCTCGAAGGTGCTGACTTAACTGGTGCAAACTTAGCAGGTGCTAACCTAACATCAGCTTATGTAACCAATGTGAATTTGAAGCAAACCAATCTCAACGGAGTAAATTTTACTGGCGCTACTATTCACGATTCTAATGTGTATAAAGCATCAATGAATGATCTCAATCTCACTGATGCCGATATATTTAATACTGGAATCGGGATTGGTGGAGAAGATGCTGAAATTCCCGATTGGAAATAGGCCCAACTGAGTAGGCAGGTTAAAATAAACACAACATCAGAGAAACTGGTTTTTTGCCAGGATTATCATTAAAATCTGCCTATACACTATACAAAAATAAAAAATGAAACCCCTCTGCTTTGTAATGACTTTACTATGACGAAAGCAGAGGGGGTTTCTTATTGGGGCTGAATCGAATATCCGTGTAAAAAAGTGCAATTTAGGCTGAAAACTTTTGCTATGTCTAGCTTTCAGACTTTTGATTAGTTTTCATGAAATTTTCAATAAGTTGCACTGATCCCAACACACGAATCAAGGATGTTTCGTTAAGCTGTTAGCGCTATGATTGAGCTTTAGTGAACGTCTTATGCATTGGTTGTTATCTGGGCCGTTGAGTATAGAGAAATTGACGGTTAACATTACAGGGTTGCCTGCATCGTTACAAGGTCAGAAGCTGGTGCAGTTGTCAGATTTTCACTACGATGGTTTGCGGCTGTCAGAAGAGATGTTAGAAAAAGCGATCGCAGTTACTAACGAAGCTAAACCAGATTTAATTTTATTAACTGGTGACTACATAACTGACGATCCGGCGCCGATTCACCAATTGATACTTCGACTCAAACATCTGCAAAGTCGCAGTGGTATCTATGGTATTCTTGGCAATCACGATATACATTACAAAAACGCAAAAACAGAAGTTACCGATGCCCTTACTAGCATTGGAATCCACGTCCTTTGGAATGAAATTGCCTATCCACTAGGAAAAGAATTGCCCTTTGTTGGGCTAGCTGATTATTGGTCACAGGAATTTAATCCTATACCAGTCATGAATCAACTAAACCCCGACACACCCCGCATCGTTTTATCCCACAACCCAGATACTGCCGAGATACTGCAAGCATGGCGAGTTGACTTACAATTATCTGGTCATACTCACGGTGGTCAAATCGTGATTCCTGGAATTGGCCCTGCGATGCTTATTTACGAAAAGCTTACAGAAAAAATACCCAAAAAAGTGCAGCATCGATTACCATTTTTTTCAGAAAATGTTTCTGTAGTCAGCCATTGGGAATGGGCACAGGGTTTGCATCATCTGGGAACAAATCAGCTATATGTCAATCGTGGTTTGGGAACTTACCTCCCAGGACGCTTATTTTGCCGCCCAGAAGTTACTATAATCACCCTACAGGGTGAGTAAGTAATCCAAATTTAAAAATTCAAGAACAGAATCACAGCAGGTATTCTGGCTAATGAGTACCTGCAAATTCGAGTGAGTGCTGCTTAGTTTAGTTTCAGAATTTCAATCAATGAGTTAATTGTATCTGGAGTAGATGACATAAATTATTGCAGTTTATCAACTTACATTTTAATTTTGGTAAGCTGTAAGCGCTGGTATGAGGAGTATCGGTTGCCTTATGCATTGGTTGTTTACGGGACATTTAAGAGTAGATAAAATCACGGTTAAGATTGCGGAACTTCCAGCATCTTTACAAGGTACAACGCTAGTGCAGTTGTCAGATTTTCACTACGACGGTTTGCGGCTATCGGAAGATATGTTAGAAAAAGCGATCGCACTTACTAACGAAGCTGAACCAGATTTAATTCTATTAACTGGTGATTATGTAACTGACGATCCGACGCCGATTCACCAATTGGTGCATCGACTCAAACATTTGCAAAGTCGCTGTGGTATTTACGCCGTACTTGGTAATCATGATATCTATTACAGCCACTCAAAAGCAGAAGTTACACAGGCGTTAACTAGCATTGGGGTGCATGTACTTTGGAATGAAATCGCCTATCCACTAGGAAAAGAATTACCATTGGTAGGACTAGCTGATTATTGGTCACAGGAATTTTACCCCGCACCAGTTATGAATCAACTAGATTCCGTTACACCGCGCATCGTTTTATCCCATAACCCAGATACAGCTAAGATATTGCAACAATGGCGCGTAGATTTGCAACTATCTGGTCATACCCACGGTGGTCACATCGTAATTCCGGGCATTGGCCCTCTAGTACTCCATTATAAAAAACTACTCAAAAAAATTCCCAAAAAATTACGGCGTTGGGTAACATTTTTCCTGGGAGACTGTTCTAAAGTCGTGCGATATTGGGAGTGGGCGCAAGGGTTTCACAAGGTCGAAGAAAATCAACTATATGTCAATCGGGGCTTAGGAACTTATAAACCAGGACGTTTATTTTGTCCGCCAGAAGTGACTGTAATTACGTTAGTTAGTCATTAACAATTCTGAACTTTTTAGCTAACTCAAAGCAGAAACCGCCTGAAGCTACGATGGATAAATATCAGCAGCTTGGGGCGGTTTCTTGAAGATTGGAGAATTCAGAATTAACTAACTCAAACTAAGGTGGACAACATTCGCTATCGCTCTACTCAGAATTGCACATCCTTACATTTCAACTAGGCAGGCATTTTCTGGCTGTGCGTTTTAAAACCTCCAAAACAACTCATTGAACTTAAGGCGAAAACACATTCAATGGATGCCACAACTTCAGAGCGATCGCAAGAACATTAGAGCAGGAGGCACAGGCTCTAACTTGAAAGTTTTTGTTTAACTTTTAACCTATTTGTACCTTGCTCTTAATCTAGCTTATGTTTGTTTAGCTACACCACATCTTTACTAAACTTAAATACCATTAATTTATCGCAACAATTCCGAAATATTGATTAAAAAATTGTCCCACTTGATATGTTGGCGTTAATGCCAGCATATCAAGTAGGTTGAAAGTTTAGAAGCCATTATTGAGCAGAACTGCCATTAGATTTACTGTTTGACTGGTCTACTTATTGAGGTGGAGTGGTTTTAGAGGTATCACTTTTCGTATCTGGAGCGACAGTATTAGTAGAAGCATCGTCCTTGTTCTGCGAAGTCGGAGCAATAGTAGTTGGACTCGGCGCCGGACTTTGTGTTGCTTTCGGGGTTGGCTGGGTTACAGGTGCTTTTTCTGCCGCAGGCTGCTGGGGTGGAATAGTAATGTTAATATTCGGTTGGCGAGGTGCAGATGGAGGTGTAACCTGCTGTTGTGGAACAGGAACAGGAACAGGAACAGGAACAACAACAGGTATTTCTCTGGTTCTTTCGATGATTGTCGTTCGTGGTTGAGCAGATGCACTAGGAGTTGGACTACTCTTACTCGGTACAGGAACTACGACTGGCACAATATTGTTAACCGGTGCGTTATTCTGTTGGCTGAAGTACCAGACCCCACCTATAACCAAAGCAAGCACGGAAGTAATAATAATACCCAACACCAAACCACCATTAGCATTGTTATTATCACGCTCGGCTAAATCAGCTTGCTGATTGCCATGCTCAGTATTTCGACCTTGTACGTAACCTTTTTGGTAAGAGTTGGGATCAGGTGTGTTGTTTTTAGATGTTTCAGTGGTTCGTGTCACATGGCTGTGAGTATCACCATTACTATCGGTGTAAGACTCTTGCTTGATTTCACTATTTTCACTTTCGCCTTTATTGGTAGGAATAGGCATAACTGTTGATTTAACTCCTTGATACGATATTGAGAAACTAAAGCTCTGTAAAAACGAGAGGTTTTAATGAGTCCAAAATGTATGTTGCTGATAAATTTTGAGTTTTATTTGCTACTCAAGTGTTGGGAGTTTTCAGTATAACCTCTGTGATCAGCAAGTGGCTCTATTTCTAAGGAGTTAATTACTTAATCTAAAGAAAAAGTATCCCAAAGATGGATGTTATTAAACTGTCAGGTGATGCGTTGATAAAAAATCTAGTAATTTACTGAAATCATCTAAATTTTTAATTTCTCGTTAGACATCGCAGCGCCAAAGCTTTATTGTCATGTCTCGACTACCACTAACCAAAGTTTTGCCATCAGGACTGAAAGCGACAGAGTTAACCCAATCTGAATGGTTATCCAAAGTATAAAGATTTTGTCGGGTGTTAATATCCCATAGTTTCACCGTATGATCTGCACTACCACTAGCGAGATGCTGACCATCGGGGCTAAAAGCCACAGACCAAACATAATTATGATGTCCGGCAAGTGTGTTAATTAGCTTACCTGTATTGATGTTCCATAACTTGATAGTCTGGTCATAACTGCCACTAGCTAAAATTTGTCCATCAGGGCTAATGGCGACACAAGTCACGTAACCTGAATGGCCGTTGATAGTTTGCAGCAGTTTTCTACTCTTCAAATTCCACAGCTTAATGGTATTGTCTGCACTACCACTGATTAAAATCTGCTGCTTTGGGCAAATAGCAAGGGAGTAGACCAAGTAAGAATGACCTTTGAGGACGTGTAGTAATTGTCCCATCTCTATATGGGAAATCTTGATAGTGGTGTCTCTACCGCCACTCAGGACAGTCTGACCATCTAGACTAATGATTACAGAAAAAACTGGGGTTGAATGTACTTTGAGCGTGTTGAGTAATTTACCTGTAGACAGTTCCCAAATCATCATACTGCTGTCATCACTGCCACTAACCAAAGTTTGGCTATCTGGGCTGTAGGCTAGGCATCTTACCCATTTCGTATGATTAGTGAGAGTATGTAGTAATTTTCCTGTTTCGAGATGCCAAATCTTGATAGTATTATCACTACTTCCACTAGCCAGAGTTTGCCCATCTGGACTGATTGCAGTTATAAAAACCCAGTTCAGATGAGTCAGGGTGTGTACACATTTCCACGGTGAAGGTTTAGACTGTGATTCAGGTGGTGGTGTTGGTGGCTTTGATGGTGGTGATGCAGGTTTGGGCGGTGCTTTTTTCTGTTTCAGTTCCAGTTCTGCGGCATTTTTAAAAGGTGAAGGTTGAGACTGTGATTGAGGTGGTGGCGGCGTTGCTGGCTTTGGCGGTGGGGATGTAGGTTTGGGTGTTGCTTTTTTCTGTTTCAGTTCCAGTTGTATAGAATTTTTGAAATCTGACTCGGCTCTATTTTCATATCCTAGTTTCGAGCAAGCAAGCCCTCTATATTTATAGGCTTCAAAGTAGTTGGGGTTGAGACGAATCGCTTGGGTAAAGTCTTCAATTGCTTCAGTATATTTTCCTCTTTGAGCTTTATCCAAGCCCCGTTTATAGAAACTTTCAGCATTGGATGGAGTGAAATCAATTTTGGTCGAAGTGGAAGCAGATTGATTTGTCTCATTTGGCGGATAAGATTTTAACCTTGCATAAGCTTGATTAATTTCTTTGATTTTTTCTTCCGCTTCTAGCTTTTGCTGCGGTTCCAAAAAACAATCTGGATGCCAAGTCTTAGCCATCTGGCGATAAGCTTGCTTGACCTCATCAACAGATGCACCTGCTTTTAACCCAAGAATATCGTAAACATGATTTATATCGAAGCGATCGCTCATACTAAGAAATCAGCAGCAAATCTTACTACATTTAGTATTCCCTAATACAAGTATTATCTAACTCAAGGTACGGTGTCGCCGTCTGAAGCATCTTAAACTATATTCGCTTCTTATCTCCAACGCCGATTTAGCCGCAGTAAACTTTTTATCCTCTGACAAAATCTTTCTATTAGAGGTCTAGGTTTCGATACATATCTAGGCGATCGCACTCTCCGTGCAGCACCCGGATTTCTTAACTCTTGTTCTATTTGTGCAGCTTTATTTAAATCTGAAGCGGCTCTATATTCGTATCCGAGTTGAGAGCAAACTAGCCCACGATATTTATATGCGTCAATATAGTGAGGATTTAGACGAATTGCGTGGGTAAAATCTGCGATCGCATCCTCATATCTTCCTTGTGTAGCATTCTCTACCCCTAAACTATAGAAAGTTTCAGCATCCCAACGATTCACAGATATTTTTGTAGGATTTTTAGGCGAAGATGAAGATGGATTTTCAGGAATAGGAGGCTCGGATGGACTTTCTGATTTGAGCTTGTTATAAGCTGCGTTGATTGATTTGATTTTTTCCTCAGCTTCCTGTTTTTGCTCTTGCTCAAGAAAGCGATCGGGATGCCAAATTTTCACCAGTTTACGGTAAGCTCGCTTTACTTGTGCTTGTGATGCACCCAGTTCCAACCCAAGAATTTCATAAGCATGATTGAGATCGAGATCATCGCGCATACTGAAAAAATCGGCAACTATATAGATATATGTTAACTATTCCTCTAAATCTCCTTCAATCAACCCAAACGCCCCATTCTGGTTATCACTGGGATAGCAGTAGTCGCCGCTTCTTTGAAGGCTGGTATTACCGCGTCACGTTGCCGGAAATTGGGCAAACATTCGCCTTTATGTACTCCATCGAAGATCCTATTGGCGGTAAACCCCACAGTGGCGGTGCAGCCCAAATCCTCGGCCCCGATGATGAGTATTTATGCCGTACTTTTCCTAATGTGAAGAAATTTTGGGGTAGTCGAGATGTCCTGGGTTTAGGTCATTGGGGTAAAACAGATTTGCAAATTGCTCCTCTATACCTTCTACCAGCAGAGTTTGAGCATCATGTTCAAGAAGGATATCAAGCTACAGCTACCTTAAATCAGGGAATAATTTGCGATCGCGCCACCAATAATTATTGCCGTTGGGAGTATGAAATTCAACCAGTATACGGTTGGGGTAATAAAAATAGCATTCAGCAATCAACCGCAGGCTGGGTGTCATTCTTGCAGATTTTTGAACCTGGATGGCAAATTTTGATGGCTCACGGTTTAGCCAGTGGAAAAATTGACTGGAATGGCAAAATCTACGAATTCACCAACGCCCCAGCCTACGGCGAGAAAAATTGGGGCGGTGCTTTTCCTCAAAAATGGTTTTGGATAAATTGTAATTACTTTGAGGGTGAACCCGACTTAGCATTAACTGCTGGCGGTGGAAGGCGGGGTGTGCTGTGGTGGATGGAATCTGTAGCGATGATTGGGTTGCACTATCAAGGCAAGTTTTATGAGTTCGTTCCTTGGAATTCACAAGTAGACTGGGAAATTCAGCCTTGGGGTAGATGGCAAATGAAAGCTACTAACTCTAATTATGAAATTGAATTGACAGGAACCACGGATTTACCTGGTACACCTCTGCGTGCGCCTACGGCAGAAGGTTTAAGATATTGTTGTCGAGACACCATGCAAGGAAAGTTAAATTTGGAGTTACGAGAACTAAATGGCAGAAAATCTCACATAATTCTAAAAGCAGAAAGTATTCTTTGTGGTTTAGAAGTAGGCGGCGGCTCTTGGGATAATGTTTGGCAGTCTCGCTAAAACTACTGCTATAATTATATATGCTTCCTAGTTGGGGTTGTAGCTCAGTTGGATAGAGCGGACGCCTCCTAAGCGTCAGGTCGTGCGTTCGAGCCGCACCAGTCCCGTAAGCCAAAAAATCCCTAAGACCTTGACTAATAGGAGGTCATAGGGATTTTTTTACATAATATCATCTACCAGCACTGTCCCTCCCTCACAAAAATCGATGCTGAGATGATAATCTTCCAGGAGTGCTGTGCCAATTAGGGGACGACGACCCATCGCTAAAACTGGGATCACGCGTTCTGTGCGATTCCACAAGATAGTGGCTTGATGAACATTGGTTATGATACGAGAATTGTCCGCAAGATTCGCTTTGATTGGCGCAACGTAAGGTAAATCCAGGTCTGTGACTACCATAGATGGCAAGGTTAAAAACCCTTCAAATCCTGTATCGACAACACATTCAATTTCTACTTCTGCACGCCCTAAACGACAAATAGTGATACTTATACATGCCTGAAGCCCAACAACTGTTCCATGTATCACTGTGCTGTCCTAACCAACGTACCACCGACTGCAAAAACAGCATCATAGCCAATTCGCTCTGTCCAAATGATTGCGTTTGGCTGTTTGGCTTGCAACCGATGACAAGCCACAATTAAATCGTCATCTATTTCGTAATCACCTGTAGTGATATTGATTGCAATGATTTTGCCGATATTTTCTGTTGTTTCGACTTGGGTACGGATACTCTGCTGGTAAAGTTTTTCGCCACCTTGAGCAATTTCTTCGCGGCTGAGGTTGGGATAATGCATAGAAGCAACCTTTTCTGTATCCGATTTCTGATTCTATCTTAGGATAAAATCGAAAGCTCTCAGCAGCTTCAATTCTAGAATATAGGTAAGCATGAGAGTGCTATTGCGATCGCCATTCCTGAACTTGCAGCAGCTTTTAATGCTGAGATTGATGAAATACCATTAACTAAGCCATCTGCTCAAAGTGTTGTGTGAATTTGAGTGAATTGCAATAACAGAAATACTAATCAACGACTCATTGCAAAAATTTGTTCAGCCGTTAAGGGAATGTTCGGAAACAATCTAAAATCAATTCGATCCTGCCCTCGAAACACCTTTGGCGGTAAATACTCTTCATCTTCAAGTTGGTAGATTGCAATGGTTGGCTGCTTGGGAGAGCCAATGAACCGAATGCCACCAAAAGCAGCATAGTCCACAATGATGTACTCGAAAACGCCCAAGTCTTCTCTGCGAGACGCTACGCGAACATATTCAGCAAGTTTTGTCAGATAGTCGTCCTTCCAGTTGTTGCTAACAACCTCAATGACTCCGGGTGGTGGAATATATGCAGCAGCAGAACTAGAGCTAGTTTTCATCCTCTGCCATTCAACTCTTGCAAATATGACAATATCTGCTTTCCGGCTTTTTTCCTTGTCTCCTGGTGCGCTAACAAGATGTATAGCTTTGTCTATGAGTTTTGGCTGATTTTCCTGCCATAATTCTGAAACAACGGCTTGAGGTTGGGTAGTAGAAGGCGATATCTCCGATGGGCTACGCCTACGCACCTTTGGTTTATTCCAGGAGCGATCGCGCCTAGCGTCTGCTGTTGCGAAGAATAGGCATTCTACCAATATGTTTGTCAAAACTGTAAGATGTCCTCAAAAGGCTTGATTTTTCCTTACTGAACACGACTTTTTTGATTTTGTTGTAGCAAATTCTCAACCATGAACAAAATAAGAGTTTTCAGACTATCTTGCAATAAATTACACGTATTTCGGTGCAATGCCGATAACCTATTCTGGCTTTATCCACCCCTTGACAATAGCTTTGCCTACGTTGACATAAGGATTGCTTAAAAACTCTTCAATTGCAGCTTCACTACCTCCTTGTAATGCACCAAGTACACGACTTTTAAGAGTGGGAGCAGTTTTCTCATTAACATAAACTACTTTTTCAGCATCAGTAGCAGTAGGATTGCTCTGTTCCAATTGCTTGAGGAGCTTTTGGATTTCAGATGCGGCTTCAGCAAGAGTCTGCCTGTGTTCTTGTGAATTGATATGCTGAGTAGAGTTCTGTGAACCCGTAACCTCTCCTGCTATGTTGCCAATACTAATGTTTGAATTAGGAGCAAAGAATTGTGGAGTACTAGACATAACTTCCTTAATTAAATCTAAGATAAACTGAAAGAATGGCTCATTGTAACGTTTTTCCAATTCTGAATGTAGCTGATGTTTCTGTTTCCCTTCTTGTTTTGTCTGTTCAAACTCCTGCTCAATCTTACCCTTATCGGTGTTTTTGGGGACTCGGATTGTAACTAGAACATTATTATCACCTATCATCTTGATTTCTGTTAAGGCATTGCGTATACCTGGATTTTGCTTAACCAAATGTGAGAAGGCATCTTCTAAGGCTTGTCGATCATCGTTCTTACTTATAGGTAAGTAAATTACATTATCTTTTCGATAAAAATTCTCGAAATATCCAGGCTCAAAATTGTTTGGTTGGGGAGGGGAGCGACGCCAACCACTCATATTACCAGGTAATTTTTCCAGATATATATATTCGCATATCACCTCATTTAAGATTGTTGTTTGATCAGTAGTCCAATTGTCTATACAAGCTCCAGTTAAGCTAGCTCCAGTTAAATCTGCATTATTTAGTTTTGCTTGTGTTAGGTCTGCTTCCTCCAAAATAGCGTAGCGCAGATTCGCATGATTAAGATTTGTTCCACTAAAGTTAGTGCAGGATAACTTTGCCTTTTCTAAATAAATACCTTCGAGATTCAGACCGTCAAACTTTCTGTCTTTTGTTTTTTCTCCCACAGCTAATGTTGTGACTAACTGTCGAATTTTTGGGTATTTGAGATAGTTATTACCAGTATAAGTAAATTCTAGATGTTTAACGCCTTGCCATCGGGTTCTTATAACTTTTGCACCTTTGAAGTTTGCGCCCTTAAGTGTTGCTGAAGTAAAAATAGCGTCAGTTATATCTGCCTCATTGAAGAGAGTTCCTTTGTAAGTAACAAACCAAATGTAAATTTTCCAAAGCCAATAAAAAACTTTTTTATCTTCAGCAATAGCAGATCCAGAGAACCAACAACCAATAGGTGCGCCAATGAGCGCTCCAAACACTCCTGCAAGCAATGCGCCGTTGGTCTTATTAGACAAAACAATAAATTGGAAGTATGTTTTGCGAAATACAAGCTCTTCAAGAGGTTTGAGAGTTTCTGTAAATATAATCAGCACTATGAGAACTACAAGTAAAAATAATAGTGGTAATGTAGCTGAAAGAATACTGCTAAGATCATCTTCAAAATCATTCATTACCACTGTTATTGCCGCACCAAACAGCGTCATTATAATTGCAATGATTCCCAGAATTACATGTATAATTGTTGCATAATTGGGAGCATAGATAATTAGAAGCGTGCGTATAGCTACGGTAATAACAACTGACACAAGTCCAGTAAGCATTAAAAATAAAAAAGAAGGTCTTCGATGGGAGCCACGAAGAAAGTGTAGTGAGAATGTACTGATGATCGCTGCTGGAAATGCTGAAAATAAGCATAATATAAATGAAAAGAGAAATACGATCAAACACCAATAGAGACTTAGACCTGCTTTCGCTTCAGTAAAGCTGGCGTTTTGAAGTACAGCTTCAGTAAAGTCTGTTCCTTGTATCTCAGCATTAGTAAAATTTACTTCACCTAATGAGGTGTCGGTCTCTACTGATATACTTGAGACATAGTTGAACTTTGCTCCTCGAAGATTTGCTCCGCAAAAATTCGCTCCTCGAATTTTTGCACTACTAAAATCTACTCCCTGAAGGTTTGCATCAGAGAAGTTTGATCCTTGAATATCCTGATCAGTAAAAAAATTTTTTCCTCTTAAATCCTGCCCACTATAGTTTTGGTTTCTGAAAGGTTTCTTAGGTGAATCTTTATAATTCATAGTGAATATGTACTACATAGAGATTGAAATATCTTTTCATTTATTATAAATTGTTCTATTCTATTTACTAAATAAGCTTAATCTAGGTAATCTAGATTTAAATTTATACTTATAATATATAGGTTTCAAGCTTAATCTAAATTCTTGATAAAAATCTACTTTAGATGAGTACTAAAAGTCTATAAACTGTACATTCTCTCATTTTTAACCTGCAAGATTTAATTAAGTCCCACAGGGCTTGTAATCCAGGTGATTCAATTGATTCAGGCATTTGTATCTCGCATAGAACTTTTGCCATTTTATGATTTATGCTATCCCTGTGCCTTAAATAATCACCTCTAGAAGCCTTCTGTGATGGTCATAAATTTTACTGACAATTAAAGGGTTACTTAAAAATAACCGTTTTCCTTTTGCATTAAGGCTTTAATTACCTTTGGGATCTCAAAATAAGCGAACGTATAGTATAAATAAGCAAGATTACTTGCTGTTTAAGTTTGCTGTTTGATACCCAGTCTTTATCAATCCTCCTTTTCTAGAGCTAAGAATGTAAATTGGGTCAAATTTTTGCTCCAATAACATCAAAATCTCCAGGTTTTGAATATTTTATCCTTAACAAAAGCTAAGAAGATTCAGAAGTTTCTAGCTTAATTTTGGTTGAATTAAAGTCTTATTTAAAAATATACATAGTTAGCACATTTTTTCTCATACAGATACAGTATCTTCATCTTATATTCATCAATTTTTCATAAAAACTAAATTTGCTAACTAAATTAGTTATTTTAGCAATGTTTTTACCTGGAAATAATACTAGACTTTGCAATTTTAAGCACCAGATATTAAGGGTTTAGTCAAACAGCCTCTTAGATAAGTTTAAAATGTGTCCTATTGTGCGATTATCTCGGTAGGAATCATAAATAGGTAAGACCGCAAAACAAAGGTAAACGGTCGAGGCTCAAAGAAGCCTTTGCCAGCAGGGCTTTAGAGCGAGTTAGAAAATCATTTCTTACTTTATGCCCAATTGTATAGATAAAAAATTGATAAATATGGAAATAGCATTGATTAAACTCTATGTAATGATTAAACCCAAATTCTGTATGGTAGCCTTTCATAATTCTTCTGCATCACCTACCAGAACACAAGGCGCGATCGCTCTTCATTACCTTCTGATTAGTCTGCAAATAATCATGCAGTAAATTGCAACCCCGTGCTAGCAATTTTTCCAGTTCGATATCTGCCAAATTCTGGAAAATCACTGTACCATTACCACTACCCGCAGCCAGAGTCTTGCCGTCATTACTAAAACTGACGCTGGTTAACTCTTGCTTATCACCTTTCAAAGCAATCAGCAATGTCCCTTCTCGATTCCAAATCCTCACTTTGTCATCACTGCTAGCCGCTAAAGTTTTACCATCAGGGCTAAAACTCACACTGATGAAACTATCGCCATCGCCTGTAAGATTATTTAGCAGATGACCGTCCCGGCTCCAAATTTTCACCGTGTTATCAATACTAGCTGAAGCGATAAGCCCTTTGGGCATGGCTCCGCTTACCGCTTGACTATCAGGCGACCAAGCAACCCCATTTACCCGCCGACTATGACCATTTAAGGTGTATAGCAATTTACCCTCTATACTCCAGATTTTTACAGTTTTATCATCACTGGCTGAGGCTAGCAACTTACCATCGGGGCTAAAACTTACCCAATTTACTGCATCTTGATGCCCTTCCAAGGTGTTGATTAGTTTACCGTCTCGACTCCAAAGTTTTACTGTTTTATCTTTACTAGCTGAAGCAATTACTTGACCATTAGGCGACCAAGCAACACCTAAGACGGTATCATTATGACCCTGTAAGGTGTTGAGCAGTTTACCGTCACGACTCCAAAGCTTTACCGTTTTATCTTTACTAGCCGAGGCGATCGCTTGACCATCGGGGCTAAAACTAACTCCCCAAACTTGACCCTGATGCCCCGTGAAAGTACGGAGTAGTTTACCGTCTCGACTGAACAGTTTTACAGTTTTGTCTCGACTTGCTGCTGCTAAGGTGCGATCGCCTGGGCTAAAACTGATGCTAGTTACCCAGTCATCGTTATCGGCTTTGGGCTTTCGCAATAACACATCGTCTAAATGCCAGAGTTTAATAGTTTTGTCCCGACTTGCAGAAGCGAGGGTGCGACCATCTGGGCTGAAACTGACGCTATTAACCCAATTATTATGCCCCTTCAGGGTTTCGAGCAACACACCTTGAGAACTCCAAAGTTTGATTGTCTCATCGGTACTTGCAGAAGCGATCGCTTTACCATCAGGGCTAAAAGTAACGCTGGTAACTCCAGCACTATGCCCCGATAAGGTTCGTAGTAGTTTACCTTCCAGATTCCACAGTTTGATTGTCTGGTCTAAACTAGCAGAGGCAATAGTTTTCCCATCAAACGACCAAGCTACACTTAAGACTGCATCATCATGTCCCTGAAAGGTTTTAAGCAGCTTACCATCCCGATTCCACAATTTTACCGTCTTATCAGCACTCCCGGAAGCAATGGTTTGACCATCGGTTGACCAAGCGACGCTTAAAACTGCACCATCATGTCCCTGCAAGCTTTTGAGCAGTTTACCATCCCGACTCCACAGTTTCACCGTCTTGTCGCTACTCGCCGAAGCAATAATCTGACCATCTGGGCTAAAACTGGCACTATTCACCACACCCTGATGCCCTAATAGAGTAGCAAGCAGTTGACCATCTCGACTCCAAAGTTTCACCGTCTTATCTTGACTGGCGGAAGCAATGATTTGACTATCTGGGCTGAAACTGACACTATTAACCACATCTTCATGACCCGATAACGTTTTGACCAAGCTACCATCAGTACCCCAAAGTTTGATTGTAGTATCTGCACTGGCTGAGGCAATTAAAGAGCGATGGCTCCGCCAACCCCAAGGGGGAACGAGGCTAAATGTAGCAATATTTACCCCAGATATATGCCCGTCCAAGCGATTATATTCTCTTAACCCAGAAACCGCTTGATAAAGCGCCGTCTGTACTTGCTCTTTGGTATAGGAATCTACCCAGATTGTTTGTTGTAATTTTCTCCCTGCTTTTAAACCTTCTTTTAAAGCATCAATACCTTTTTGCGATGCAAATAGGGCTTCACTAGATGCACTGAGGGTTTTAATTTCGCTATCTACTGCTGTGACGATGGAAACACTTAATCCCAATATGGCAAGAAAAGAAGCAGTCAGGGCAATTTTCAATGAACGATTTAATTGAGCTTCACTCAGCCTTTGTTTCTTTTGACTTTCTGCGAGTTTAGCTGTTAATTCTTTTTCTTTGAGTTCAGATCGTAATTGCTCAATTTCTAACTGACTTAATTCTTCCCGCTTGTGTAACTCCCGCAATTCTGTTAATAAATCCAAACCCTGTTGGGGATGAGGATCTACCAATTGCGATCGCTGCTCATTTTGGCTAAGTTCGCTCTTAAGCCGCTCAATCTCACCTTGACTCTGTTCTACTTTGTAGCGCAGCTGGTTAAGTTGTACCTGTAAGCTCGATTCTTGTTGTTGCAAGTAGCGAATTAAGTCTACTAAATAATCGTGAATCAGTTGATAGCGTTCTGGTACATCAGGGAATAGTACCACTAAACCAGAGCTAACTAAAATCTCTAATACTAACTCTAATTTGCTAGCATCTTCTAATTCTGCTAGCTGCGCCGCTAATTCAGCACGAGTTTTAAAAGGTCGATTGTTACTTTCATCTGTTAATAAGTATAAGACGAGTAATGCGGCTCGTTCATTTTCTGGGCCGCAGTCTTTGATCAATTCCTTAAGATATCGCTCGATGAGTTTGTTCGGTCTATATGGCTGATATTCTTCTAGTGTAGTAATTCGCTCATCTTGAATTTGCGCTCCCACAACTTGCAATTCAATGGGGCGGACTTCTCCAAATCCTGTAGATAAATCTTCGATTAAGGCATCGATTAAAGCCGGCTCTAAATTAAACTGCGATCGCTCTGTTAATTTTCGGATAATTGCTTTAGCATATTCTGGCGAAAAGTTATTTAACTGGTAGCGAATATGCTTGTCGAGAATGTTATTATTAATCGCTTCTAGTGCTGAAACATGTTTAAAGTCTAATAAACGGTGTAAATAATCTTCTCGCAAGGTAAGGATAACTTTGACAAAGGGTATATTCAGACAGTTGCTAATAAATTTATCAAATTCTTGCTTTTGATTGCGATCGCTATTACCAAAGAAAAATTCTTCAAACTGGTCAAAAATTAAAACTGTGATCAGATGGTTATCAGCATTTTCTTTTAGTTGTTGTAAAATTCTGAGGATGGTAATAGGTGTGGCAGAGTAAGGCAAAACTTCCGGTTCAATGGCTGCTTCTGGCATGATATCAGCGTAGATAGCAAGAGATGCGTCATTAGACATCGCCTCACTTAAAGATTTCCCTAATTCCCGTGCCCAATCGGTGTAAACTTGCAGCACCACAGGTACAGCTATTTGATCGCCAATAGCGCGATTTTGCAATGCTGGAACTAACCCCGCAGTTACAATAGAACTCTTACCTACCCCTGATTGACCGTGAATCACCGTCAATTTTCGATCAGCGCGGCTAATTCTGCCAATTAAGTTATTAATATCACGCTCTCTACCAGAAGCCGCAATTTCTAAAGCAACGCTGCTACTCCCAGAATGTGACATCAATGCTGGGTTTGTCGCCTGTCTTTGCGGTTGCAAGCGTCCCGCACCGATAAAAGCCCGAAAACCATACTGTTGCTCAACAGAACGCCGTTTCTGGCGAATGTAATAGGCTTCCAAATATCGCCCTTCTTCAAAGTAGAGCGATCGCAGTGCCCGCAATAAGCGAATATAACGATGGGCATCGTATTGATGGGCACTGCTTTCTAATGCTGCTGGTAGTTCTTTTGTCGCCTTGTCTAAGTATTCACGAGCTACTTCTAACTCACCTAAATTTCGCTGTGCTTTCGCTAAAACTAAATAGTAAATTTGCCCTAACAGTAATGGAAATAAGCAGTTATAAGGGTCATTATGCTTTTGCGCCTCACCTAATTTCAGCAGTGATACGTGTGCCAATATACTCGCCTGTACCCACCGCAACTGCTGCACAGCCACTTGCGCCAGAAAACCGTAGTCACAAGCTAATTGGATTTGACTACCATAAGTTTGATGTAACTCCAGAGACTTTTGAGCAACCGTCTGCAATTCTTGCCACTCTTGCAGATATTGCAAAACTTCAGCGAGTTGACTAATAAATCCAGCAACTATGTCTGGACGACCAGCCACCTGTAAGATAGTCAAGCACTGCTGAAAATAAGATTTAGCTGTGTACCAATGACGGCGGTTTTCGGTTTGATTTTGCTCTGCTAAACGGCAATAACATAGCCCAATATAAAACAGCAAAACTCCATGTCGCAAAAGCAATGGAGATGGGCGATTAGGAGGCATCGGAGAAGAAAATACTCCCCCATCTTCTCCAGTATTTTTATTCAATTTTGAATTTTGAATTTTGAATTTTGAATTGATTTCCCCTTCATCCCCTCTCTTCGCCAACTGCTGCCAAACTTGCAAGCTTTGCTGAAAATGGTTTAAAGCTGGATTAATGCGATCGCTAATATAATCATCTAGACCAAATACAAATTCTAAACTAGCGTGTAATTCTGGCTCTAAAGTGATACCACGATTGTGCAACTCTCTAATGGCAAAGTGGAGTTCGTAGCTATGTTCCCAAACTTGCTCCACAGTAAAATAATTCTTGGCAACTTGAGGAGGTTGATGTTGTGCAGTATCGGTTGCTAACACCGTCGCAAATAAAGAGTCAGTTTCCTGTTGCAAAAATTGCAGCAATGATTCAGTTGTCATCTCAAACCGAATCGGTGTTGCCGCCCAACTAGCGAAATCTGGCGCTAAACGCACAACCTTTTGCAACACTTCCTCATTCATCCACACAACCATCGGAAATGGGTGGCGTTTGCGAAATTCATCACGAATATGATTGATCGAGCTAAGTAAATCGTCAAGTCCATCTACTGACTCTAAACCCAAAATCATCAACGCTGATGGCGGATTTTCTTTGGTTAGCAGTTGTAAATGAATACTTGTATAAAGGCTTCTAGCATTATGCGACAGAACTACCTTTTGAATTCGGTGTACTCCTGAAGAGAGTTCTTCGAGTCGTTGCAGCATTCGCTCTTGCAAAACTCGATAATTGCAGCACACCAAAACCAGGGAGAATTGACCGTTAGAAAGGGTAATTGCTCTCCCCAAACTTCGTAAAGCCCGCTCGTTAGCTGCTCTTATATCTGCTTGTGGGTGTCGTTCAACCATGATTTAAATTTTTCCGTCTCTGCTAAAACTGGGTTGACGGCAAACCAAGCTCCCTGATGATCGCGGTATTCAAATATAAATAAACTTCGCAATAGAGCGTGGTATTGTATATCACCTCTAACTCTCTGCTGTTGCACCACCTGAAAGATTAATTCCCACTCATGAGAATCGATGGCGTTGGCTCGGTAATCCCGTTGTCTTTGAATCACCAATTCTACACAATCTCGCTCAAAGGGTGGATCTTGTTCTCGCAGACAGTCATACAGTAACCCTAGCAAGTCGCGTACATGACCACCACTAATCAGGCACAATCGATCTAAGGTTTCCCGACTATCAAACACCTCTGTAATTAAGCCTAACCGATCGTTAGGCAGAATATCTGGAAAAGCTCTAGCTAGCACCATTTGCTGCATCATTGCTAGCCCTTGGGTGAAAATCTCCCCAGAGCGCAAACGTACAGGGATCATCGGTAACATTTTTGGGGCGACTCCTCCCCCTAAACGATGCTGAAGTTCGGCGCTATCGTTGGAGAAAGTCAGGGCTAAGGGAATAGTGTAGACTACATGACAATTTAGTTTGCGTAACTGTTCACCCCGCTCAATAAATAAGTATTCTGGTAGCGATCGCCCCGATGGTAAAGGTCGAATTGCGACTCTATCCAAGTTATCAACAATGACCACTAGTCCTTTTTTACCCCTAGTTTTCAGTTCCTTAATAGCACGTTCTAGCAATTCTTGATTAATTGACTGTAAAATATTTGCTGTTCGCGGTTCTAGATAATCTCTTAACCGCCGCCGCAATTGGGGACTTTCTTTCGTTTTAGCTGTAATTTTGGCAATCCCCACAGACAACTCTGCTTCTACCCCTAAATCAATTGGCGTTTGCAAGAAATCGACAATTTCACCAAACAACTTGGTAAAGTAAGTAGGTTTGAGCCTGATTTTCATGGCTTCTAGGCTTTCGCTCACCTGGCCTGCGATCGCCAACAAAATATCAGTCACATCCACATCTGCCATTTCTAAGACATGGGTAGACTCAAAGTAAACTACATGAAATTGCTGCACTTCTAATTCAGCTTTCAGCCGCAACAACTCTGTTGATTTTCCACAACCGAGATGTCCGGTAAATAGTTGACAGGTTGGGGCATCCGGCGATATTCTAGCGATCGTGCGCTGCAAAGCCTCGATAATTTTGCCACCCCGCACCGCAGCAAAATCGATATAGTACCTGCGATCGCTGGCATTTCCTATCATTAGAGGTCTGCTTGGATTGCAAGCCTGATAAAATCTTTCTAAATCTAGGAGCATAACTAATCGAGTTCACTCAGGAATAGGGATGACTAAATCTGCTAAATAAATATATTTGGTTTTAGGGAATTTCTTCCTTAATTTAAGTACATCTCACTCAAAATACTAACTAAATTAACAGTATTCAGGATGATTTTTTAAATCTAGGTTTTATCTAACACAAGGCAAGGCTAATATTTGATTTTAAGTAAGCAGAAATACTCCTATAAGTAGAATTAGGATATATACCTAAGTTTTAATAAGGTTATCTTATCAATATTAAAAATATTTAGCACAAAAAAAGGTACTGTTAAGTACAATTAATACCGTTAGTGGCTTTGTAGAAACAAAAACCTTTCGACTCCACACTGGCATTGCAAGTATTTTTCACCGCTTGGGAGTCAATGATGATCAACGTCGTCTAGTGCGGTTTTTTTTACCTGTTCACGCACTTTTCCATGTAAGACACTCATCAGTTCCTCAAATACCCCAGCCGCACGCCACTGTTTGTAGTGCCAATAGACGGTGGAATAAGGGGGGAAGTCCTTGGGTAAGTCTTGCCAATTGCACCCATTTTTCAGTTGATAGAGAATTCCATTGAATATCTCTCGCTTTGTCCAGTTAGTCGGTCGAGTCTGCTTCTTAGTCGGTAAGATATCTTGCAATAAAGGTTCAAAAATTTCCCATTCTGCATCACTGAGGTTGCTGGAATACGCCATTAGCATTGGATTGTAGATGCTGAAGAGTACCTTAATTCAAAACCTCATAAGATGTCAAATGGGTTCTATAAGCTTTCGGATTAGGTGCGACAAAACCCGACGAGCAAGTAGCTAGCGCATTAATGCCTAAGTCTACTCCTACAGGTTCACCCAATAGCTGACTATTGATAGCTATCGTGTCTAACTTAAAAGCTATAAACCATTTTTCAGCGCGTTTACTAATAGTTACGTTTTTGGGTGAAACACTGGGTAATCTTTCATGAGATTTTACCCAGCCTAATATTGGCAATTTAATTTTATCGCCATTAATTTTTATACTACCTTCTAGATAAAAGGTATCTCGAATATTCTTTTTCTTAAATTTGGGAAAACCACTACCTTTACAGGAGTGCATTCTCTTGAATGCCTTAATTAAATTCCTCAATGCTTCCTGTGGAGCGCACTTTGAAACTTCATAGTACCAAGCATTAGCTACCTTTACTGTAGCTACTAGCAATTTATGTAAGTCGATTGCTGTAGGGAATTTAATTTTATCTGTGGGATTAACCTTATTGTGATTGAGGAGTTCTTTAAGTAAAGCTAGTCCCCAATTATAGGCATGGCGACTTGTACCTGCGTGTCTGGCGCACAATCTCTTTTGCTGATTATTTAGGTCTAACTCTGTTTTAAAGCTTTTCACTAATCGCTTTTAACTCCTCAACGAGCTTCTTATTTTTATTACTTCTACTTCCATATAGCCTAGGGGCAAATACTGTAATTATTTCTAAAACATCACTAGCTAAATCTTCCTCAAATTCATATCTGCAAAACTAACTTATACTAGTATTATAGGTTATTACACGAGTAAGTTTAGAAAGAATTAGTTAGTTATCTTCTTGCTGTATCCATCCCTTGTATTCATCAAATTTTTTATGACAACCTCAAGTTCAAAAACAGCACTTACCTCTACAAAAACCTGGATTTGGCAAGATTTCCCTATCTGCTACCAAACTCAAGGAACCACTGGCCCAGCTGTTGTCCTCGTGCATGGATTTGGAGCTTCTTGGTGGCATTGGCGGAAAAATATTCCCATATTAGCACAAAGTTGCCGTGTTTATGCTATTGATTTAATTGGTTTTGGTGCTTCCGCAAAACCTCAACCTGGAGAAAAAATCACCTATACACTAGAAACCTGGGGACAGCAAGTAGCAGATTTTTGCCGTGAAGTAGTGGGTGAGCCAGCTTTTTTAGTCGGAAATTCTATTGGCTGTATTGTAGCCATGCAAGCAGCAGTAAGCAACCCAGATATTGCCTTGGGAGTTGCTTTGCTCAACTGTTCTTTACGGCTGTTGCACGATCGCAAACGGGTAACTTTACCTTGGACTCGTCGTTTCGGAGCGCCTATACTGCAACGCCTATTATCTATAAAACCAGTTGGTGATTTCTTTTTCAATCAACTCGCCAAACCGAAAACAGTGCGGAAAATTCTACTGCAAGCTTATGCAAATGCTGAGATGGTGACAGATGAGTTGGTAGATATTCTCACTTCACCAGCAAGCGATGTGGGGGCTGGTGCTGTGTTTCTTGCCTTTACTTCTTATTCTACAGGGCCACTACCAGAAGACCTTTTACCACTGTTACAGTGTCCTGCGATTATCTTGTGGGGAACGGCTGATCCGTGGGAACCAATTAAGTTAGGGAGAGAATTAGCTAACTTTCCGCAAGTAGAAAAGTTTATTCCTTTAGAGGGGGTGGGGCATTGTCCGCAGGATGAAGCGCCGGAGTTAGTCAATCCGATTTTACTCGATTGGATTTTGGAGCGATCGCGGTAATAGACAAGGGCTCAATTTTTACGTAATGGGTGGTATTGAATATAATCAAAAAGATTTATTTTTTGTTGATTGTGGTAGAAAGAAAAATTGAGTTTCTACCACTTTTTTGTACCTAGATTAACTTTGTTCGTAACGAATGGATGATCTGTCGTTACTGGGAGCATCCCAATATAAGCAAAAATAAATGCCGAGCGACTATAAATTGCGGCTAAACCTTGCTTACCGGAGGGTATCAAGCCTGCAAAGGCAGGCTATTTATTAACTAACGATGAATTTTTGGCACTGTCTCTTATTTGATCAATTAGGAATAGTACTTAAGGCAATTAGTAACTCAAAACTAACTGACTTAAAAAGAAGGCAAGGGCTGCACTGCCTAAAGGAACTGTCAAATTGTCAATACCCAAAAATGAAACAGCCTCTAAAGCAGTAGCGATAAATGCAACTAACAGTGATATTGTCCAAGTTTGCCAACTGTTTCCTTGAGTTCCAACTAAAATCAAACTACTAACGAGAAAGCTAACGAGCATCATAGTTAGGGAACCTTCCCAACTTTTTTCTGTACCAAAAACTTTATACTTATGTTTACCAAAGCGTTGCCCAATCAAGGCTGCTAATCCATCTCCCCAAGTCATCACCAAAATTCCGAGTGCTGCGTACTGGGGTTGTTGTAAATACCAGAACCAGGCAACTAAAATACCGAAACTGAGAGAGTAAAAAAATGTCCCCAAACTTTGGCGGCCAACGCTATTAATACCAGGAAGAATTGGTAATCGGTAGGATAATAAGGTGATTGCACTCGCTAAAATAGAAGCTGTAATCCCTACGCTAGCGGGAATATCTAGCCACCAAGCGATTAAAATCACATTACCAGTGCCAATATGAACTATCTTCCGCACGATTTCTGGCTTGTCGGTAAAGCGGTTTACCACCCATGCAATCAGGAGGATGAGTAACACCCAAATTGCAGCGATGCCTTCGGCGGGCATAGCCAACGCAATTTGCAGCCATAAAACCGGAATTGAGGTGAAGTCAGAAAATGTAATTAACAAAGATGCGACACTAAAATTTTTACCCCTGTTACTAATTTATAAGATTTGGGTAGCTGCAATGAAACTATTATTGATTTGGCTGATTCGGGGCTACCGAATGTTTATCTCGCCGTTGTTTCTCCCGACTTGTCGCTTTCAACCAACTTGTTCGATGTATGCTATTGAAGCTATTGAACGGTTTGGAGTGTTTCGTGGTAGCTGGATGGCAACTCGGCGGATTTTGCGCTGTCATCCGTTTCATCCAGGTGGTTATGATCCAGTGCCAGAGGTGGTAGAAAAGGTGAAGGAGGAGTAGTTTTGTGCAAATGGTAGGGAATTGAGGATTGGAGTTTAAACGCAGAGGGGAGGCAGCGCGTTGCGGGGGTTCCCCCCGTTGTAGCGACTGCCGTCGCGCAAAGGGAAGCGCAGAGGGACGCAGAGAATGAGAAGAGCGGTAGATTATTAAATGATGTGTTCGTGGGTATAGCTATTTGGGGAGATGTCAACAGATGAGGTTGTCATCTAGCGTGGGAAGGTTGAATAATTTAATTTAGGCTTACGATGATTAATCCTACTGCGATTTCTATACCCGAACCACAAATTCCTACTCCTGGGCCGAATCCGCTACCTAGTCCTGAACCTGTACCAGGGCCAGCGATTCCTCAACCGTTACCAGAACCAGTACCTGCTCCCATTCCTCAGACAGTTCCAGGGCCAATTCCCCAAACCATACCGGAACCTGTTTAGATTAACTTGGTAATGTAATCCAAAATCTCAAATCTAAAATCCAAAATGCTAAGAGCCGGAATTGTCGGACTTCCCAACGTCGGAAAATCTACTTTATTTAATGCTGTAGTTGCTAATGCCAAAGCAGAAGCTGCTAACTTCCCTTTTTGCACGATTGAACCGAATGTCGGCGTTGTCGCAGTACCGGATGAACGGTTAAATGTTCTTGCTAAGATTGCTAGTTCGGTACAAACTATCCCGGCGCGGGTTGAATTTGTAGATATTGCCGGTTTAGTTAAAGGTGCAAGTCAGGGTGAGGGATTAGGAAATCAATTCCTGTCCCACATCCGGGAAGTTGATGCGATCGTCCATGTGGTACGTTGTTTTGAGAATGACGATATTATCCACGTTGCTGGTTCTGTTGATCCAGCGCGAGATATTGAAATCATTAATATAGAACTGGGTTTATCAGATTTAGCACAAATTGAGCGGCGAATTGACCGCACTCGCAAACAAGCTCGTACCAGCAAAGATGCACAGTTTGAAGTCTCAGTTTTAGAAAAATTAGCTGCGGCTTTAAATGAAGGTAAATCGGTGCGTCAGGTGAGTTTGAATGAAGAAGAAACAGAAATTATTAAAGGTTTAGAACTGCTCACTTATAAACCGATTATCTACGCCGCCAATGTATCTGAGGATGAGTTGGCAACTGGTAATCATTTTGTGGAAACAGTGCGGCAAATTGCAGCAACAGAAAATGCCCAAGTTGTGATAGTTTCGGCTCAAGTTGAAGCTGAATTAGTGGAATTACCAGAGGAAGATAAAGCTGATTTCCTCGCGTCTTTAGGTGTAGAAGAAGGCGGTTTGAAATCATTGATTCGGGCAACTTACATGCTTTTAGGCTTGCGGACATATTTCACTTGTGGCCCCAAAGAAACCCGCGCTTGGACAATTAATGCCGGAATGTCTGCACCTCAAGCTGCTGGTGTAATCCACAGTGATTTTGAGCGGGGATTTATTCGCGCCGAAACTGTTGCTTATAAAGATTTGGTAACAACTGGTTCGATGAATGCTGCCAAGGAGAAAGGGTTGGTTCGCAGTGAAGGTAAAGAGTATGTTGTGCAGGAAGGGGATGTAATGTTGTTCCGATTTAATGTGTAGGGGTAATTAATGATTGGCCGTTATCGATAAGATAATGGTCAACCTACACCAAGTTGCGTAGGCTTTGCCCGCCGTAGGCATCGCACCAAAAATCTTGACACTCCTCAAGGAAGTTACTAGGCGATCGCAAATAAAGCTGCAAGGGGACGTTGACACCCGCTAATCAAACATGTATCTTCAAAGTATATACGTCAGATAAATTTTTAAAAGTGTTTCACTCCGAAAATCTAAAGTTCGGGCGTGTAGATCGCTAACAAAATTTTTTGAGATAACTATGACCGCAGTTGTTGCTAAATGGGGAAATAGTTTAGCTATTCGGATTCCAAGAGCGGTAGCTGAACAAGCAGATGTAACCGAAGGGACAGCTATAGAGCTTAGTGTGGAAGGTAATAATATTATAATTACACCACAAAAAAGAAAAAAGTATACCCTTGATGAGTTGCTTGAAGGTATGACTCCTGATAAATTCCATCCAGAATTTGAAACTGGAAACGCTGTGGGGAATGAAGATTGGTAGTTAACTATTACGCCGTAAGTCCCCCACTGAATTTGGTACTCCGAATCAGTGGCGG